>JAAUPS010000104.1 GCA_012033015.1 Phormidesmis sp. RL_2_1 | reverse complement strand
GACATCCCACTACAAACATCTCACTACAGACATCTCACTACTATTTTTACGACAGCCTTACCATGACTTTTCTGTGTCCTCTTAAGTTGTTTGCAGCCAGAATGCTGTCGGTTTTATTCATCGCTGGGATATGTTGGATGAGTAATGTGCCTGCTGCCCATGCCCTCACACAAATTGCCCTAAAAGACTTAGTGGCTGAAGAATGCCCCGCCGATGCTGCCTACGCAGAAAACTTGACCACTAGCGGCTCATCTCAGCGCGCAACGTGCTACTTGATTAAAGGCACAGCAGTAAATACCTCGGGTCGAGATATTGTGGATGCCGATATTTTTGGGCGAATCTATGACGCTGAAGACAATTCGGTGATGAAAAACCGTTTCCGTTTGGGTGGTATTGAATATGTACCGGTTGGGGAGAGTTCATTTTCTTTCAGGGTTTCGGTACCTTCTGTACAGCCTGCACCGCTACGGTTAGAAAAATTCAAAGCGTCTGGGTTTGCCAGTAAGGTAAGACGATTCCAGGCTTGGGATCAGTCCATAGACGAGTAGCAGCCTCAAAAACGAAACAAAACGCTGCACCCAAAATCCATTTGCATGGGAACGCAAAAAAGCCGCACTAGGGCGGATTGCTTAGCGCGGCTCAAGGCTGAAATGGCCTGTCATTAAATAGATATTGAATAAACTAAAATCGCTAAAACTGAATGAGTTAGGCCAGCATGAGTCAGGCCAGCATGAGTCAGGCCAAATTAGTAAACAAACGCTGCTGCAACATTGTTGCTAGCAGCAGAAACAAAGTCGAAGAGTATCCACAACGCAAAAGTCGCCAACATCGCCGAGAGATCTAAGCCACCAATGGGAGGAATGATAGAGCGGAAGAGCCCGAGATAGGGATCTGTCATTTGAGTTAGTGCAGATATCGCAGGGTTAGACCAATCCACGTTGGGAAACCAGCTCAGTAAGATGCGAATAAAGATCATGGCCAGGTAAATACCGAGAAAAACCGACAACGACTGGACTAACATTGCCGTAATAGAAGTGGCTGCGCTCATAAGAATTGTGGTTTCAATTTAAAGATAAGTGGAGACAAGATCTAAGGATGCTTCGTATTTTACCCGATACAACTCCATTCAGACAGACCCATTGCCCGTAGGCAGTATATCACTCTCGCCAATTTCGCAAGATGCGCCCCAAGATATGCCTTAGTAATGAGTGCCTGTCTTGCGATGGTGCACAGCAGTTTTCGCATTAATGTCCATCACTTCGCCACCGCTGATGGTCGCATATATCACCCAATGATCACCGCAGTCCATTCGACCTGCGACTTCGCACGCTAGGTATGCGATCGCATCGTTCAAAATCAACTGCCCGTCTTCACTCTCCCGCGCATCTACCCCCGCAAAGCGATCTTCTCCGGGGGCAAACGGCTTCAAAAAGTGCTTCATCGGCCTTAGGTGATTGCCTTCTGCCAAAATATTTAATACAAAGCTACTGCCGGTATGCATTAAGCCTTCTATAGCACGGTCTTTGGCCACAGCTACCGTAAATCCGGGTGGGGTAAAGGTGGCTTGGGCAACCCAAGAAGCCAGCATCGCACTGCTAACGTTCTCCCGCTTAGCCGTGACCACACACATCGAACCCACTATACGGCCAATCGCTTTTTCGACAGAAGATGCTGTGACCCGAGGAGCCTTAGCTTTCTTCAGTTTTTTAAGCTGCTGAGCAAAGTCGGTACCTGCCTGCTCACAGGCTTGTAAGGTGTTAGCATCGGGGGTAAATTTTACCCGAATGGGGTCAAAGCCAAAGCTGTAACCGGCATCTTTAAATTTGCCTTCTAGTAAATCAATTGCTTCACCGCTCCAACCAAAAGAGCCAAAGACCCCAGCTAACTTTGTTTTACTCGCAGCAGAAAGCACAATGCCTAGAGCTGTTTGCATCTGAGTCGGCGCATGGCCGCCTAGGGTAGGAGAGCCCATAATAAAGCCTGCCGATGTTTCAGCCGCCTCTTGAATCTCAGCGGTGGTGGCTTGCTCGGCGTTGATAGAGATGACGCCAACGCCAGCTTTGGTAATGCCGCGGGCGATGGCCTGGGCAATGGTGGTGGTATTGCCATAGGCAGAAGCATAAATCAAGGCGACTGACAGATCTTGTCCCTGCTGCTGCGCCGCCCACTGGTGATATTTTTGCGTGAGATCGCTCACCCCGTAGCGCACTAGGGGGCCATGACCAGTGGCATATAGCCGAGGAGCATATTCACCTAGCCTTTCTAGGGCAGTTTCGACTTGGCGGGCATTGGGGGCCATGAGGCAGTCGAAGTAATAGCGCTGATCTTCAAGTAAGGTATCGCGGTGGATATCGTAGGTGGCTTCAGCGCAAATATGGGCACCGAAGAACTTGTCGCTATAGAGCACCTCACTCACGCTGTCATAAGTGCACATGCTATCGGGCCAGCGGGGCGTGGGCGTGAGAATAAACTGTAAATGGTGTCGCTGGCCTAAGTCTATATCTGAGCCTGTACCGCCTTTGATCGGCTGGATAGGGGCATTGATTTCGGCTGCCTGCAGCGCGATCGCAGCCGGATTCGAGCACACGATCGTGGCATGAGGGGTCAAGGGCAGTAAAGCCTTGAGCGTTTCAATACGGTTGGGATTGGTGTGTCCCAAAATAATGTAGTCAATTTCAGCAGGGTCAATTTCTGCTTGTAGTGCGGCTAAAAAAGCTTGGGTAAACGAGCCGCCCGGTGGATCGAACAGGGCAATGCGATTGCCTCGAATGAGATAGGAATTGGCGGTGGTGCCTTTTTCTAGGGCGTACTCAATTTCAAAGCGCAGCCGCTGCCAAGAGCGCGATCGCATCGCAGTGGTATCTGCCGCAATCGATAGCACCTGTACATCTCTACGACCTGAATTGGCTTGCCCAGTAGCGTCCTGAGTGAGTGGGATTTGAGCCGTCATATCAAAATTGCCTCTCCAAATAACAGGCCAAGTCAGTGCTGGCTACAGACTTAACCCATGGACATAACAGACTTAATCCATGGATATCCATGAATAACCATGGATATTCATGGATCAATCATAGGGATCAATAATAGTTACCCACTTTCCGGTGATGCACAGCCGTTTGAGCCTCTTCTTTAGCAACCTTGCCCTCATCCACCGTGCAATACACCAGCCAGTGATCGCTAAGCTCCATCCGACTGGTCACCTCACATTCTAAATAAGCCAGCGAATCTGCCAAAATCGGTGACCTATTCACCGCCGGACGGGTGCGCACACCTGCAAATCTATCTGCGCCGGGAGGAAAGCGCTTCAAGAAGTGCTTCATCAGCGGCAGGTGATTGCCCTCTTCCAAAATGTTCAAAACAAATGTATCGCCCACCTGCATAAAGGATTCAATCGCTCGGTCTTTGGCGACGGCTACCGTAAAGCCCAAGGGCTCAAAGCTCGCTTGGGTAATCCAAGAAGCTAGCATGGCCGACTGCACATCGCCTTTGCTTGCCGTGATGATGTACAGTCCGCTGCTGATACGACCCAATGCTTTTTGTAAGTCAGCATCAAGGGCTTTAATTTTTTTAATTTTCTTTTTTTGTGCCAGCTCTTGACCCAAGTCAGTGCCGGTTTCTTCGCAGAGCTGATAAAGCGACTCACTTGGGGTATCTTTGACGCGAATCGGCTCAAAGGCAACCTTTAACTCCAAATCTTGTAAGCTGGTTTGCAGCGGATCAATCGGCTCATCATCCCCACCGTAGGATTCAAACAGGCCAAAGGTTTGATTGCGCTTTACCCCAGCCAAAATAGTGCCGAGAGCAGCGCGGGTTTCTTCAGAGCTTTTGCTGCTAGAAGGCGGCATACCAATGATGATGCCGGTAGATCGGCTGACGATTTCATTGACATCTTGAGCATCAGTAGAGCGCAGATCCACCATTTCGACACCGATGCCGGTTTTGGTAATGCCTCGGGCAATGGCTTGGGAAAGGCGATCACTATACCCATAGTCAGAGACATAAAACACGGCTACTTGGGTTTCGGCATCGCTCTTTTGTAGGCTCCATTCGCGATAGCGCCCCGTCAGCTCGGCGAGGTTTCGGCGCAGCAAAGGCCCGTGCCCTGTGGCGATGGTGTTAATCGTGCCGTCGAGCTTATCCATGCGCTTCATCGCAGAGATCACCGAGCGGGCATTGGGGGCCATCAGGCACTCGTAGTAAAAGCGAAAGTCCGGGGAGAGGGCTTCAAGATCTTCGTCAAACGTATCTTCGTGACAATAGTGTGCGCCAAAAGCATCGCAGGTGTAGAGGATGCCGGTTTGGTGATCGAAGGTGAAAATGGTGTCGGGCCAATGCAGGTTGGGCGCGTTGATAAATTCCAGCAGATGACCGTTGCCTAAATCAAGGGTTTCGCCGCTTTTGACAATTTGACGCGCAAAGGGAGTATGGAGCAAATCTTCGAGGAATGCGATCGCAACTTTCGCGCCGACCACCACCGCATTTGGGGCCAATGCCAGCACATCTTTAATCAAACCGCTGTGGTCGGGCTCGGTGTGGCTCACCACAATGTAGTCAATGCTGGCCGGGTCAATTTCGCCCTTGAGCGCATCTATGTAGAGCTGACGAAATTTGGCATGGGAGGTGTCAACTAGGGCCGTTTTTTCGCCTTGAATGATAAAGGAGTTATAGGTTGTGCCGTTTTGCAGGCCAAATTCAATGTCAAAGCGATCACGATCCCAGTCTTGCGATCGCAGCGTCGTTGTATTTTGTGCGATCGCCTCAACCTGCATTGACAAACGCTTTTGCGCAGGTTCTTTGAGCTGAGCAGTGGCAACAACCATAACAATTCTCCTAGTTTCTTGCGCTGTACTTACAGTGTATACATTGCGGCCTACAGATATCCACACTCCACCAAGAGGGCTAAGTTAAAAGATGCCGCGAGTCACTTTGCCTAATCACACCAGCGAGTTTAGCAACAAAAGTGTTTCTTAATTAATATTGTGCCGTAATTTAGCCATCTCTGCAGACTTAAATTGGTTATAAATGCTTATCGAAAGTATCCAGTGAATTTGCCACAGCTCATCAAACTAGCTCATCAAACTAGCTCATCAAAACTATAGCTTTGGTCGCTTTGCTGAAGTACAGCGTGCTGGCTGAAACCATGACATGACAACGGGCCAAGTGACTCGCGATATGCGTAGGCGCTGCCTTCTCGCAGAGTATGCATCCGCATACCGCTATATCTGCCATCGCAAGCTATCTGCCGTCGCAAGCTATCTGCCGTCGCAAGCTATCTGCCGTCGCAAAAATATTAAATAGGTACTGCCATAGCGTTTTTCCTTGACAATGACCAAATTTTCAGGCGTACGCTCAGCTTGCCAATGTGCCCTGCTATATTCCACCGCCGCTTCACCGTGAAGGCTTAAACAATCTGCCAGCAACGGCAACACTAAGTCGTAAAGGTTTCCCGCATAGGGCGGATCAAAGTAAATACAGTCAAACTGTGGCCCAGCAGCCATTTGCTTCATTTGCTGTACCACATCGCCTTGATGCACCCTTAAATTGCTGCTGCGTTTTTCGCCACCTTTCGCCAGTTTTCCATCACCACCCGGCAAGCCACAGGCGAATTTCTCAATGCCAACGACCTCAGAGGCTCCTCGACACAGCGCTTCTGCACCCATTGCGCCGCTACCAGCACACAAATCCAGCCAGCGACAGCCTAAAATTCGCCCTTGCCAAATATTAAACAGTGCTTCTCTCACCCGCGCTGACGTTGGCCGAGTCGCTTCCCCCGGCAATGTCTTAATTTCGCGATTGCCATAAATGCGGACTGCCATCTTCGCTACAGGCTATCTAGATAATCGTTACGGCTTTCTTCTAGGGCAGCCTGAAAAACGCCGGTTGGCTTTAATTTGGCCACTCCAAGCATGTGAGCAACAGCCTCCCCAAGGATTGTTAAAAGTTGAGATAAGAGCACCAATCGCTCCAGCCACCAGGATAAAGTTTGTGCATCGGATGGCCTGCCAGTACTAAGGAGAACAAATTGACACAGGCGGTCACACCAGAGCCACAGTAGACAATGATTTCGTCATTTGGATCCAGGCTTGCCCAATGTTTAGATAGTACAGCTACACCTTTAAGCTGACCAGCTTCTGTGGTGACTTCTTGCCAAAATGAGTTGATGGCTCCCGGTATGCTGCCTGCTATGGGGTCGATCGGCTCTACTTCGCCGCGAAATCTTTCGGGCGCTCTAGAATCAATGACCACCACCCCCGGCAAATCCTTTTGCTGCCGCACAGTATTGATATCTACTATCCAGTCGGCTTGCATAATGGCTCGAAAATTGCCGTTTGTCGCCTCAGGAATTTCCGTCGTAATGGGCAGACCCGCCGATCGCCAAGCCTGAATCCCGCCATCTAAAATAGCCACTTGCTCATGGCCCAAGTACCTAAGCATCCACCAAAGCCGAGCGGCAAAGGCAAACCGGGAGTCATCGTAAATAACGACTTGAGTGGGTAGCACACCAGAGTGCTCATCGGTAGAAGGTGAGCACAGGCCCATCTGGTTGAGCTTGATAGTAAATTGCGCCCAGTCTGGTAAAGGATGGCGACCACCGTGAGACTTTACGTCACTGGCAAGATCTTGATTGAGATCGACATAATAAGCGCCGGGGATATGGCCAGACTCGTACTGCTTGCGGCCCAACTCAGGCTCTGACAACGAAAAGCGAGTATCTATCACCACAAGGTTGGCGTTAGTCGTTTCGAGTTGTTGCGATAACCATTGAACATCGACAAGATAAGGAGATTTTGTCATGGCAATTAAGGAAGTAAACACATGGCAGCCTATAGCAGTACCCGGATGCATAACGCCGACGGCGAGGCTACGCCAACGGGTACCGCGACTCACTGGGCCTGTTGTTCTGTACAGGTTTCACCGAGATATCTACCGAGATATCTACCGAAATATCTACCGAGATATCTGTAGTCTAGCCAAGTGAGAAACGCTATATTATCTCTTGCTGGCTACCTTTTGCTGCCTACCCTTCACGGGCGGCTGGTGGCCCATTGCCGTCGCCATGGCCCTGTAGGCATCAACTGAGAGGTCGCTTGCTCGTGATGACGCCTTTTGAGAATTTCTTCAGCCGTCGCGGTTAGGGTTGGATCTCGGTAGGGGACAGCAGCACGCGTGGTTAAATGCTCCTGTTCCTGCTGGGAGAGGGGTGCTAGAGCCCCTACAGCGTTAGGGAAGGGGTAAAGATGGCAAGCAATGGTGCCGGGCCACTGGCGAGCCGATGTCTGAATAGTTCCAATGGCAAGGTTTGCCAACTGTAATGAAGCGCGTACAGCGGCAGCGCAGGAGTAGGTCACAAGCTCGCCGCCATAGGGCCCATCATGAGGCTTCAGGCACTGGGCCACTAATTTTAAAAATTCTGCTGTCCAAAGTTGAGGGCAGTTGGGCGGTGAAAAGGGATCGAGAAAAATGACGTCGGCTTGCCAGTTTTGGGCCACTAACGTTTGGATTTGCTGGCGGGCATCGCCTATCAAGATGTGGGCATCTAGATTATGCTGCTGGGCGCTGCCGTCAGCAGCTAACTGATGCAGGACTTGTTGGACGATGGGCGAATAGCGCTGAGTAAGGTTTTGGGCGATCGCACTGCGACTGACTTCAATATCAATTTCTAAGGCTACCAACTCCACTGGGCATTCCTGATTGACAGCCCAAATCGTGTCTAAAGCCGCTGCGGTGTTGTAGCCCAATCCGTAACAAATATCGAGTATTTTCAGGCTGCCGCCCGCCCTCACAAGCTGTGCTCGCTGCGCTAACCGAGTCGTCTCGACATAGGTTGTTTGGGCTTCATGGCAGGCCCCTTGACGACTGTGAAACCACTCACCAAAAGCGCTTGAATAAAACGTACTAGAACCATCGCCCGTTGTAATTGGCACAAATCTGGGCTGACGGTCATCGGGCTTAAAACGATCCAATCGACGAACCTTCATCCCCAAAATATCGCTGGCTACAAAAGCTAAATGACTCAGTCAGATGCCCCCCAATCAGATGCCCCCCAATCAGATGACTCAGTTAGATGACACCCAGTGAGATCACTTCGTCGGGCAAAATTCTTCCAGCATGACAGGACTATGGGCAAGGGTCGCGACAATGGAGGCAGCATTATTTAGCACATGAAAGTACTCCATTTTTTGGTTGACATCTTGCAAATCTGTTTTGAGTTTACTCAGTTCTGACTCGTCGGTGATCTCATCTAGCTGGTCTATGAGTTGGCCGTGAACCATTTTGTAATAGGACTGCATATCGCGAGAAAATGAATGCATGGCCGAAGCGACTTCAATCGGCGAACAATCTTTGAGACCAAAAGCGGGTTTTTTAGCTTCCATGAATGGTTTGGGAACGTCAGGGACTCAACTATAACAAGCCATTTTCAGTTCTAGAAGGTTCAAAGCTCAATGGCTCAGAACTCAATACAGTCAGAAACTGGATAGCTCAGAACCATGTATAAAGGATAGGGCGCTTAAATGACTGCATCAACCGCTACATGAAAATTGCTCAGTCCAACGCTTATAACGGGCAACTGCCATCATGAGTGATGTAAATCATCCACCCCAAAGCGGCTACACCCTGCCTGTGTTTGCCTGTGCAGGTGCGATCGCAGCCCTACGCCATCTTTCCACTGAGTACACCTCACCTACGGTGACCCTCGATTTGCTACAACCGGCTGAGCTTGCCGAAATTCCCATTGAGCAGGTGGCTCGACTCTCTGAATACGCCGCTTTGGCCATTACCCGCAGCGATCCGGGCGACAACCTAGATTTGACTCGACACACCCCAATTTGGTCTATCGTGAGATGGGCACCCATTGAGCAAACAGCGCAAATTGTCCTAGAAGGTGGTGAAGGCATAGGCCGCCATCGCCAAGGGGCAGCCATTTATGCCTATGCCCGTGAACTTTTAGCGACCAACTTAGCCCGTGAACTAGCCACTGGGCAAAAATTAAGGTCACGATCATCTTGCCCGCAGGCCGACAGCTCGCCCTGCGTACGTCTAACGCAGCCTTTGGCGTGGTCGATGGCCTCTCTTTACTGGGCACTAGCGGCATCGCCGAGCCGCTGAGCGCACCCGGCCAGCTAGAGACCTACCGCGCATCGCTGCAAGCCAAAGCCGCTAAGTACAAAGATTTGGTGTTTTGTCTGGGGGAAAATGGGCTAGATTTGGCTCTCAAGCACGGCATTGAGCCCCAGCGACGGCTGAAAACGGCCAATTGGATAGGCCCTTTGCTGGTAGAAGCAGGGCTGCTGGGTTTGCGCTCAATTTTGTTATTTGGCTACCATGGCAAGCTGATTAAGCTAGCGGGCGGGATTTTTCATACGCACCATCATGTGGCCGATGGCCGCTCAGAAATTCTGGCCGCCTGCTGCGCCCAAGCCGGACTAGAAACAGTCCATATTCAGCAGATTTTGGCCAGCGAAACGACCGAGGCGGCTTTGCAGATCTTGAGAAATTTGGATCATGCAGCTCAACGCGATTGGGTGCAGCAGGTATACGGTATCGTCAGTGAACGGATTGATAGGCGATCGCACAACTACATCCAAACCCATGGCGCTCAACCCGTTCAGATTGGCAGTGTACTCTTTGACCGGCAGCGAAATATTATCGTCAAAAGTAAAGTCGGTAAAATTTTGCTGCCCTAGGTTTGCTACTGTAATTAAAAAGCAAATTAGTAAAGTAGCGTCGGTTACACTTGATTTTCCGTTGTACGCATCATGCAAGTGCTGATTGACCGATAGGATTTTCGATTAGGATTTTCGATTAGGATTTTCGATATAGCCAGTATTGTTCTTTATAGTCAGTATTTTGCTTGAGAGATTGCGGTGATCTAGACGAAACCAACATCAAGGACGATAGCATCAAACGCCAGTCGTATTTTTAGGCGTCTGATTGACGGCATCGCCCTTGCATTTCAGCATTCTTGGTATCTCAAAGTGATGTCATCTCTACTCATTAAGGCCCACAAACTTAAACCCAAGGATTGATTGTGACTTCCCAAACCAAACCCTCACAAACTCAAACCGTCACCCCGACAACCCTCGACGAATCTGCCGCTTTAAACCGCCCAATGTTGGCCATTCTAGATTTTGGCTCTCAGTATTCTGAACTGATCGCTCGCCGAATTCGCGAAACCGAAGTCTACTCAGAAGTTTTGTCCTATCGCACAAGCGCCGAGCAACTGCGCCAGCTCAATCCCAAAGGGATCATTCTCTCTGGTGGCCCTAGCTCCGTGTACGACGACGGTGCACCCGTGTGCGATCCCGAAATTTGGAACTTGGGGATTCCGGTTTTAGGAGTGTGCTACGGGATGCAGCTCATGGTGCAGCAGCTCGGGGGACAAGTCGAACGGGTCGAGCGCGGTGAGTACGGCAAAGCCGCCCTACTGATTGATTCATCCGATGGTCTGCTGCACAATGTCAGCCATGCTTCAACCATGTGGATGAGCCATGCAGATGCTGTCACCCATTTGCCTGAAGGCTTTGAGGTGCTAGCCCATACCGAAAATACACCACAAGCTGCGATCGCCCAGCTTCAAAAAAAATTCTACGGCGTTCAGTTTCACCCTGAAGTCGTTCACTCCACCGAAGGCAGCGCTGTCATTCGTAATTTTGTATACGACATTTGTCAGTGCGAACCCACTTGGACAACTGCCGCGTTTGTCGAAGAAGCCATTCGCGAAGTTCGCGCCAAAGTCGGCAAAGAGCGGGTCTTACTTGCCCTTTCTGGCGGCGTTGACTCCTCTACCTTGGCATTTCTGCTGCATCAGGCCATTGGCGATCAGCTCACCTGCATGTTTATTGACCAAGGCTTCATGCGTAAGCGCGAGCCCGAACGCTTGCTAGAAATTTTCAATAATCGCTTCCACATTAAAGTAGAATACATTGACGCGGGTGCCCGGTTTTTAGAAAAAATGAAGGGCGTCACCGACCCCGAAGAAAAACGCAAAATTATCGGTCACGAATTTATTCAAGTTTTTGAAGAAGAGTCTGCCCGCCTAGGCCCTTTTGATTACTTGGCCCAAGGCACCCTTTACCCGGACGTGATCGAATCGGCTGACACCAACGTCGATCCACAAACAGGTGAGCGCGTCGCTGTCAAAATCAAAAGCCATCACAATGTCGGTGGCCTCCCTGAAGATCTGCGCTTCAAACTGATTGAGCCCCTACGCAAGCTCTTTAAAGATGAAGTGCGCAAAGTTGGTCAAGCGGTCAACCTGCCGGACGATATTGTTCGGCGCCATCCTTTTCCAGGGCCGGGATTAGCCATTCGGATTTTGGGGGAAGTCACCCCTGAGCGGCTACACATCTTACGCGAGGCCGACTACATTATCCGCCAAGAGATTCGCCGTAGCGATCGCTATCACGATTTTTGGCAAGCCTTTGGGGTCTTGTTACCGGTACGCAGCGTGGGTGTAATGGGCGATCAGCGCACCTACGCCTATCCTATTGTGCTGCGCTTAGTCAGCAGTGAAGACGGCATGACTGCTGACTGGTCACGAGCACCCTACGAACTGTTAGAAAGTATTTCTAACCGATTGGTCAACGAAGTCGATGGGGTAAACCGCGTGGTATATGACATCACCTCCAAACCGCCAGGGACGATTGAGTGGGAATAGCGTTCGGCGCTTAATTTCTATCCGTTGCCAATAGCGGCTGCTTTTAGTTTGCGGCACAATAATAGCTAACATAACTAACGCTGCTGCTACCCCCCCATACCTCTTCTATACCTGCTATGAATACTGACACCTTGATTGAACTCTTGCAAAAAGGCTACCGTGTCACCCTCGGGGCAGCCTCTACGGCGGTAGAGGCCGTCCAGGATCCGCAGCGAACGGCGGATGAGTTTTCAACCGTTGGCACTGACTTGCAAATGCTCGCTGATAAGCTCGAAGTGCGCGGGGCGCTGACGGAAAAGGAGGCTCGCGACTTTGTAGAAGGGGTGGTCAGTCAAATGCCCGAACCCTTCCGCAGTGTTTCTTCGAGCTTTTCTGATCCGGGGCCAAAAACAGTGACAACCGTGGCAACGCCCGTGGTCGATACCCAGCTTCAAGCCGAAAGTAGAATCGTTAACCGCTGAGCTGATCGCCATGCGTAAAGAAATAGAAGAACTGCGCCAAAAAGACAGCTAGGAGATTTGCCGAGGCAAAAGCTACGCGATCACACTCGATCCACCCGCAGGCGGTACATCTTGCCAGCGGCCTTGACCTACGGCTCGAATCGCCTGCTTTAAGGAAACATCGCCGGTATAGAGCGCCTTCCCGACAATCACGCCAGTCACCCCTGCAGGCACTAAGCCCAATAGGCTGAGCAAGTCTGAAAGCGCACTCACACCGCCAGAGGCGATCACAGGGGTATCAATGGCCGTCGCCAATGTCCTTAAAGCGTCTAAATTGGGGCCTTCTAGCGTGCCATCGCGCTTGATGTCGGTGTAGATAATCGCGGCTGCACCCATTTCGCCCATGCGCTGGGCGAGTTCTACAGCCATCACCTCAGACGTCTCTAGCCAGCCGCGCGTGGCAACTTTCCCTTCACGCGCATCAATGCCGACAATGATTTGGCCGGGAAACTGCTGGCAAAGCTGACCGACAAGCTCTGGATTTTCAACCGCGACGGTGCCCAAAATAGCGTACTGTACGCCTAACTCGAACAAAGCACTAACCCGATCGGCATCTCGCAGGCCACCCCCGACTTGAATGGGCAAATCTACCGCTTGGGCGATCGCACTAATCGCCTGCCAATTTTCTGGCTTACCCGCCTTCGCCCCGTCCAAATCAACCAAGTGCAAACGAGTTGCCCCTTCGGCTTCCCACTGTCGGGCCACTGCTACCGGGTTATCGCTGAACACTTGCGACTGTGCGTAGTCTCCTTGAAATAGCCTGACACAGCGCCCTTCTAGTAGATCAATTGCGGGAATGACATCCATTCATCAAGCCTGTGGAATTAGCCTCAAAATTGTACCAATAAAAAAAGACTCCGCTGAACTGCTGGCATATCGCATGTGCTAGCGGCTGCTCGTCAAGGCTGCCATTGGATGCATTCGGGTACAAGCTACTCACTTGGCCCGTTGTCCTGCAAAGGTTTCACCAAAATATCTGTACTCTAGCCAAGTGAGAAACGCTATATGCATCCGCAAACCGCTATAAAACCGCTATATATTAGCTGAGTCGGTCTAAGAGCTGCTGAATTTTAGGGCCATCGGGGGCTTTGGGCTGCGATCGCAAATACACTTCTAAATCCTGCTTTGCTAAATCATAGTTTTTGAGTTCGTAGTGCAGTAGGCCGCGATCGCGCACCTCTTGGTATTGCCTGGGCGCTAAAATCAGCAGCTTATCCAACGCCGCGACAGCGTCGTCGTAGGCTTCTAGCTTCATATACACCCATTTCAGGTTCAAGAGTATTCGCGCCAAAAAAGCCTTGGGCAATACCCCATTCAAAAACTCCGGTCGCCATGAGTCCTGCGAACCATACAGCCGTTGAAACTGCTCCTGGCAATCCGCTACAAATAAAACCTCACCGTGATGAAACGGATCGACAAAAATTTCCATCTCATCAATCACAGGGCGAATTAAAAAATGCCCCGGCATACCGATGCCCACCATGGGGAAGCGCAATCGATGGGCCAATTCCAAATACACCAGCGATAGGGTAATGGGAATGCCCAACCGTCGGTCAATCACACAATTTAAGCAGCTATTGTCAGGATTGTAATAGTCGCGCTCATTCCCTGAAAATTTGAGTTCTTCAAACAGGTAGTGATTGATGATTTGGATAACTTTGAGCGGATAGCGGCCCTTAGGAAGGCGCGATCGCACATCTGCCGCCATATCATCCAATATCCCTAAATAGTGCTTAGGATCAATATCCCAGTAAGCTTCCTGCGCAATATACAAAGCAGCAGCAGCAAGGTTAATACGCCCGTCAGCTTTTTGCACTTCTTGGAAAAAGCGCTGACCAGCGGGAGAAAGTCTCATAGGTTCAGCTCAATAAACACCGGCAACCTAGCGTCAGGCAGTCCTATTGTATAGCGAACCGATGACGCTATTGGGTAGGGGGCAGGGTACTTATCGTCAGTCAGATTATCGTCAGCATTGGGCTAGCGATAATCTGGCTGGCGAGTCCAATGCTGGCAGAGCCAAGGGCAAAGCCCATCACCGGCTAAGCTTTTTCGTCCAATACCAACAGCTCATCATCGCCTTCAACTGTTGCCTGACTTGCACGCAGGCCATTAATAGCACCTGCAAGGTCTACACCAGACGTTTGCTTAAGCTGGGTGATAAAAGCCGCCGCTTGGGTGGCCAAGTTGCCTGATTGGGTATCAATCACCGTGACATTTTTCACTGCGATCTCAGGCACCGTAGAAGCCAGGGTCTTGAGCAGACCCTCCAGCTTTTGCAGCAAAAAGATATCGCGAGCACTTTCTCCAGCCGCTACCCAAGATTCTGCCAGCTTGAGGGTTCCTTCCGCTTGGGCCTTACCTTCTTCCAAAATGGTGGCAGCATTGCCTTTGGCTTCTGCGATCGCCCGCTTGCAATCGGCCTCAGCCGGTGCAATCACATCGGCCTTAAGCTGCTGCATCACCTGCTTAATACGCTCTTCCTGCACCGGCACATCGGCCTGAATCCGGGCCAGTTCAGCGGCAATTTCAGCCTCGGCTTCAGCGACAAGGGCCGCTCGCATCGTCAGCGCATCTTGAGTTCTTTGCTCAGCCGCCGCCTGGGCAATGCCAATATCGCGCTCTAAACGACGCACGGAGGTGATTTTCTGATTTTCAGCACTTTGCACCTCAGATTCGGCCTTTGCCTCGGCCTCGGCAATGCGAGCGTCGCGCTGCAAATCAGCCTGCTGCTTACGACCGAGAGAATCCAGATAGCGCACATCATCAGAGATATTCTGAATTTGCAACGTATCCAGCACTAAGCCCAGCTTTTCTAGATCTTCTTCGGCTTCGTCCAACAGGCTTTTGGCAAAGGCAATCTTATCTTGGTTCACCTGCTCAGGGGTGAGGCTGGCCAGCACACCGCGCAAATTTCCTTCAAGGGTTTCTTTGGCAATTTTCTCAATTTCTTGGCGAGGCTTGCCCAGCAAACGCTCAATGGCATTGTGGATGGTCGGCTCTTCGCCCGCAATTTTAATATTGGCCACGCCTTCTACCTGCAGCGGAATGCCGCCTTTGGAGTAAGAGTTAGAAACTTTGAGTTCAATAATCATGTTGGTCAGGTTCATCCGCATCACCTTTTCGAGCAGCGGCGTGCGAATGCTGTTGCCACCTTTGACCAGCCGATAGCCTAGTTTGCGGTTGCCTGAGCGCTGCGAGCCCCCCGCAAAAATCAACACCTCGTTGGGCTGACAAACGTAGTAGAGGTTTTTGACCGTCAGAGCGATCGCACCTGAAGCACCAATTCCAATTAAAAACAGTAGTGGAAACATGGTCGATTCTTCCTGATGAATGCTTTAAAAAATGAACTTGTCAGTTGGGCTATCTAAGGCTTGTATTGCGCTTCGTCAAAATGCCGACGACATCAATCCCCAGGGTGTGTTCCATCTGTTCCAAAAACTGCTTGACAATTTCAGGATATACATTGGCTAGGCTAGCAATGGATTTACCATCGCCGTTGTCAATCACATTGATATTTTCCAACTGAACTTTGTGGGGAATTTTGGCCGCTTCTTTGAGCACCATATCGATTTGCTGTAGCAAGAAAATTTCCGTAGTATCTGCACCAGTCTCTTGCCACACTCCTGCCAGCATTTCGTTCACCGCAGCAGCGGCTTTGGCATTTTCAACCAGCTCAGCCGCAGCGCCTTTGGCATGAAACACTTGCGCTTCGCGGCGCGCTTCAGCAGGTAAAACTTGTTCTGCCTGTAATCGCAATCGCTCTAGGTGGGCGCGCACCGTTTGTAGCTGTTGCTCAGCGCGGG
Organism: Phormidesmis sp. RL_2_1; assembly: GCA_012033015.1. Lineage (GTDB taxonomy): Bacteria > Cyanobacteriota > Cyanobacteriia > Phormidesmidales > Phormidesmidaceae > Phormidesmis. The sequence continues at coordinate 861 of JAAUPS010000104.1, read as the reverse complement.
CTCTAGCTTCTCTAGCGGCGGCGGCGGTGCGCTCTTCTTCTGATTTTGATCGCTGATCGAGTTCTGCTTTAATTTTGCGCAGTTCGTTTTGCTTGCCTTGAATGATGGTCAAGGCTTGCGATTTAAACATTTCGGCTCGCTTTTGACAGTCGGCCTCTATGCGTTCGGCCTCACCGAGGGCTTCGGCTTCAGCAATTTCGGCATCGCGAATAATTTTGGCAATTTGACGGCGACCAATAGAGCTGAGGTAGTCCACATCGTCAGTGACACTCTGTATTTTGAGCGTATCTAGATGCAGGCCCAATTTATTGAGATCGCGGGCGACATCTTCAGCAATGCGCTCTGCAAAATTTAGCCGATCTTCATTCACCTGTTCAGGGGTGAGATTGGCGACGACGCCTCTGAGGTTGCCTTCTAGGGTTTCGCGCACAACCCGACGAATTTCTGAGCGATTACGGCCCAAAAACGTTCAATGGCATTGCCGACAATGCTGCGATCGCCCGACACTTTCACCGTTGCGATCGCCTGAATATTTAGCGGTGTACCCCCTTTGGCATAGGCATTTTTCACCTCCACCGGAATCGGCATGGTGGTCATATCCATCTTTTCCACCTGCTCAATGACCGGAATCACAAAGGCTCGACCGCCAAAAATCACCCGGTAGCCGACTTCTTTGCCGTTGGCCTGTTTAGATTTGCGGCCTGATACAATCAAAATTTCGTTGGGCTGGCAAATCCTTAAGCTAGCTTTAACCACAGCAAAGATCACGCCTAGACCAATCGCGCCTATGGCGATCGCACCAACAGTGCCCGATCCGATCAAACCCACGGTATAGCTAGGCTGCAAACCAGCTAGCAGGCG
>JAAUPS010000320.1 GCA_012033015.1 Phormidesmis sp. RL_2_1 | reverse complement strand
GTCAGGTGACGAGCGAAACCAATCCTGATGTAGACTTCCGCTTTGGCTACACGGGTAGGGAGCGAGATGAGGAGACCGGGCTGTACTACTACCGCGCGCGGTATTTTGACCCGGCAGTGGGGACTTTCGTTAGTGAAGACCCGTTGGGGTTTGGCGCAGGCGATGTGAATATGTATCGCTATGTCTTCAATAGCCCGACGAACTACACTGATCCGAGTGGTGAGATTGTACCGCTTGTAATTGCCGCTGGAGCAGCTTTAGCTCCTCTGGTACCGATTGCAGTTGGTGCAGCATTTGGTGGTGGTTTTGACCTTGCAGTCCAGGGAGTTCAAATATGGCAAGGCAGCAGAGATAATGTCGATTGGGGAAGCGTTGGCATTAGTGTTGCAGGTGGAGCCTTAAGTGGCGGCTTAGGTAGCCTCGCGACAAGCGCGACAAGAACTATTATCAGTCAAACAGGTGGCATCGCAACAAGGGCCTTGATTAACGGTTTTGGAAGTGCTTTTATTGGAGGCTATACGCAAGTTGTGAGAAATGCTGTTAATGATGTCTGTCTAGGAAACGGAGTACGCGATAGTGCTGTTTGGGGCGGTGCTTTTGGTGCAGCTGGTTCAGTCGCAACTGATGTCGTCTTTCAACCTGCGACAACAACTTTGAGCGTATATCAACCTCGGACTAGCTACTATAGAGGCAGAGAAGTGCCCTATATTTACACTGATAGTACTCTAGGATCCAACTATCCCAGAGTGACAGCAAGAACAAATATGCACACAGTTACTAACTCAATTGCAACAGGTTTAGGAAACTCTGTTTCTAATATTTCAACGCTCTTCCCTTTATTTGGAGATAGAGGGGAGTCTAAATAAAATGAAAGAATTCTTTTTTGAGAAGTTGAAAAAAGTTTCTATTGTTTACGGTAGTCTTGGGTTATTGACAGCTTCTCTTTTAGCTGGATATGTATGTATGGTTGAACCAAAAACAGGTTCCTTATCATCAATGAAGCCGTCCACTGTTTTTTGGATAACACTTAGTATTTTTTGGGCTAAGGGATTCGTCGATATAATACTGCTATTAATATCCCAATACGTGTTTTTGCGAAAACATCAAAATTATATTCAAAAGACTTATAAGCCTTACAAAAAAACTAAAAGATGGTGATCAAGATTGCATTATTTCATTAAGGAAAGTCGATGTTACAGGTACTGCTATTTGGGTGACGGATGCGTTGGGTAAAGAGACGGCGATGGCCTACGACGCCGAAGGGAATTTGCTGAGCTTGACGGATGCGTCGGGGAATGTGACGGGCTACAGCTATGACAAGTTAAATCGTTTGACGACAGAGAACATCATGGTCGCGGGGCAAGCACTGAGCCGCAGCTACCGCTATGATGCCGCTAGCAATCTGATTGGCAAAACAGATCGCAATGGTCGCACTCAAACGTTCATCTACGATGCGCTCAACCGTCAGACGCAGGAACAGTGGCTGAATGAACAGCTCAATCCCTTGCGCACCATCGCCTATAGCTACGATGCAGCGAGTCAAATCACGGGTGTCAGTGATCCAGATTCGACCTATGCCTACAGCTACGATGCCGCCGGTCGCCTAACAAGTGTCGATAACAGCGGCACAGCAGGCACACCCCCTGTACGACTGAGCTATGGCTACGACGCAGTGAACAACCGTACCTCGGTAACCGACTACATCACGGGTATTCAGCATGGGGTAGAGACCTTTGACTACGATGGGCTCAACCGGGTGACGCGGGTTACCCAGCAGGGCAATGGCGTGGCCCAGAAGCGGGTGGACATGACCTACGACGCTGCGAGCCAAATGACTGGGGTGAAGCGCTACAGCAACTTGGCGGGTACGCAGCCAGTGGCTGACACCACTTATGCCCATGATGCAGCAGGTAGGCTCACGGCGCTGACCCATGCTAAAAATGGGCAGGGTTCAAAAATGCCCGATTTAGGGTAACACTCTCAGAACAAAATAGACCGTCATTCAGGCGGCCTGGTTAGCTGAGTTGCGTCAGTTCCTAAGCTCTTCTGAACTGTTTAAACCCGAGCAACTCAAGCCAATGAGGATGCGCCTCACCAGTAAGCAATTGCTTCGGACTTTTACCCACCCGTTCTGGCTTCATCGACCGCATGAACTGCCGGTGATTTAGGAAGAATTTCAAAAGACTCAGATAGTTGTCACCCAGGCTACGGCGTAGAAAAAAGTAATTGCGTAGCCGTGAGTTGAGATTCTCCACCATCGAGCTGGCTCTGGGCGTTTCTTCAAGCGCTTCGCCTACCGCTTTCATCACACCGTGGAATTTGCCAGAAAGCTGACTGTGAAGTTGATTCCAGCGTTCCCAGTAGGCATTGGAGGTGTTGTGCTTACGATGTAGCAAACAGACCTCTCGTACGCCCTGAAGTGGCAGCTCAAACGCGCCTGCAATGTCTGCTAGCTTCTGGTCAACGACACTGGCAAACGCCAGTAGCTGGTCGCGCTGATTGCGCAAAGCCTTTCTCAGCTTACGGATAGCGGGATAGCGTTCATCTTCTCGCTGTTGCAGCTCACTGACGATGAAGTCAAAGAGTTCCTGTCGCACCCCCAGAGGTGGCCCAGCCAAGGCCAGCACATCATGAGAGAACCAGCTCAAGAGCGTTTTCACATCCTGAGCTAGGCAGATGAGTGCCTGCTCTCGTTGTTCGGCTAGCAACTGTTGAGTGAGCAGCTTCTGCGCCACAATCTCTTTGAGGCTAGTTTTAGCCATCTGCTGTGCTTGCTTCTCTAGTCGTGCTGGCCCCCCTTGCACGCGACGAACCAGACCATTGGCCACTTGCTCAAACTGCTGCTGGATGTGGAAGACATCGCCGTGACAGGGTGTCTCTGTCATCACCGCTTTTTGGCCCGCCCGCAGCCCGCTACCGCCATCGGCAATGGTGTAGTCTGGGTCGAAGCCTTGCGCCATCACATCCAGCAGATGATAGCCCCAGGTGTCTTCATCACGGTGTTCGACTGACTTCAATAAGTAACAGTAAGTTGAAGCGGCATCGACGCCCACCAGGACTGGTTTATCCGATTGAAAGATTTCATCCTGAAGACCCACAGTAATGCCAGCAAGGTTTTGTGATTGGTTGATCTCAGCCGCTTTCTCAGCGGTTGCCTGAAGACGATTATGGACAGTACCAATGCTAATCGACACATCAAATAGATCGCGAAATAGTTCGACGACGCCTCGATACGAGCTGTGGCAGATCAACACCAAACCCAGTATCAGCTGGAACAGCCAGTTTTTGGTTACGGGCAAATGGAACAAAACGTCATCATCACCTTGGGATGGTGCAAATGATTCATCCAGTGCTTGCCGTGCTTTATCACCCTGCTGATAGACGAATTTTCGACTGACCTGATGAGTTACGGCGATGTGGCTGATGGGTTGCGATCTCGATAGAACTTGGATGCCAATATCTTGACGAACATCAGGGGAAAGACTGGCGGCGATGGAAAGAGCTGAACTCATGGAGGTGATCGCACAATGCGGTGGGATGACGGTAAGCAATGAGACGATCTGATCGCCCTAAAGTGTCACCCGCACTTGAACCATCCCTCCGGTAGCCACTAAGAGTAGTTTGTATGGCTTTTGCTGTAGCAGAAAGGATTGAACAAAATCAGCATCTTTTGTGATCACAATTCTCTCTTCCTCCAAAGAGAGTGAATTAATGTCGGCATCAGGAGTCGCATTCCCCTGGGATAGATCTTGCGTGTGGATGGCATCGTACCCCTGATTTTGTAGAAGCCGAGCGAGACGCTTGGGCAACTGCGCGTCAACTAAGAACTTCACGAGGCTAGCTTGAATACACTTTTCACCTGACTTAAGCGAGTTGCAAATAGCAACACCGATAGAATATCAGCCTCTTCCAAGTCCTCATAATCTGCCAAAATTTCAGCATGGGTCATGCCAGCGCTGAGTAGCTCTAATAGAAACTCAACTGGGTAGCGTAGCCCTCTGACACAGGGCTTTCCGTGGCAGATATTAGGGTCTATAGTAATTCTTTCGATAAGCGGTATGTCCATTGATGGCTCCTCAAGCGCCTATGGGAACTACTGGATTTTAGCGGCGGCCAGCCGTTTTGTGCCTCGGCTGGGTCTAGTCACTTTCTACTCAGCATTCTTAACTGCTATCCACCTCAGCACGGTTTAAGCGATTCTCCTGCGGAGACGTAAAACGAACGCCCCATGGACAGCCCTCAATCGGACACTCAATCGGCTCCAGTCGAATCTCATCGGCAAAGAAGGTAATCCCATACCGCGCATTCAGATAGGGCATGACCTTTTTCTGGACATACTGCTCTAGCTGTCGCTTGCGATAGCCTGCGCAGTGAATGGGTGCGACTTCCAGCACTTTGGAACCATTTTGAAACACAGACACCCCGATCGCATGAACCGGCGCATCCTTCCGCTTCTCCCGCCAGATGTAGAGGTTGGCATAAGGCGCTGACGCTTCGGCCACTGAGAGCGATACGGTCTCTATCTGCTCACCAGCCGGTTCCTCAGCAGATACCTGCTGCCGGTAGAGCGATCGCCGGTTCTCATTCACCTCACGGCGATTGCGGTAATGGGATCGCCTACGCGGACAGCGCTTTTCATTCCAGCAGCCGTCGCCTGCTTTCCCGTGCAAATGCTGAGCCTGAGCTGCACTGAGCTGAGCGCACTCTACGCACTTTTTGTTAACCCGACGAGGCATCCTTTCACCCGCGCTTACTCACTGCCACAAACCACTTCTACCGACCTTAGACCGAGGCATACTCTGTGTATGGCCTCATCTCGGGAGCTTGAAAGCCCAGCACAATTTCTTCTTTGCCCACGCCTTGCTCTATCAGGGCTTGAGCGACCCTCATCTCTGTCATGTTTTGCTCAATCCAAATCTTGCCGCCCTTAATAGCCAGATGTAAAACGCAACCATGCACCCGTCTATGGCCATCCCAGCCGACGTTCATCACCTGATAGTGATCCCGCTTTTCATCAAAAACGGTATAGCAATCAATTTCCCCATTAGAAACGGGCGTTGCCGCATAGTCGGTCAGCAAGGTTTGAATGATATCTCGGTAAGTCTCTAAGGAAGCCACTGCACAATCACCTCTTTAATGGGGTCGTAGACAATTTGCTTGATCTGATAACGCTCTACCGACATCTGCGCGAACTCGCGTCTGAAGAAAGCTTCGTAGGCAACGACCGGTACGGCCAGGTAGAGAGTGCGAGCA
>JAAUPS010000103.1 GCA_012033015.1 Phormidesmis sp. RL_2_1 | reverse complement strand
CACGACAAAACAGGGATGATTTTTCTGCTAGCCAAGTGATAAAGGTGCCAAAGACACGGCTAGTGGTGCCAGAATCACCGCGACCATCAAACCCGGCAAAGGCTTTATCAATTTCATCTATCCATAAAATGCAGGGGGCGAGCGCTTCAGCAAGCTGGATCATTTGGCGAGTGCGCGATTCCGATTCACCGACTAAGCCGCCAAAGAGCCGACCGACATCTAGCCGTAGCAGGGGCAGGTGCCAGTGGTGGGCAATTGCCTTGGCCGTGAGCGACTTTCCTGTTCCTTGAATGCCTACCAACATTAGCCCACGGGGATGGGGCAGACCATACTGTCGGGCTTTTTCTGAAAAGGCACCGCCGCGCTTCAGCAGCCAGTCTTTGAGGCTATCTAGTCCGCCAATGTCGGAGATGCTTTCGCTCGCAGGGTAAAACTCTAAAATTTGGGTCTGGCGAATGGTCTGCTGTTTTTCTTCGAGAATCAGATCAATATCACTCGGCTCAAAGCTGCCGTGATCGGCAATCCCCCGAGCCAGCACCCGGCGAATGCGCGCTAGCGCTAACCCCTGACAAGAACGCACCAGTTCATCGATATCGCCGGGGGACAAATCGCTGCCAGTGTTGCCTAACAATCGTTTGACTTCAGTGCGAATTTCGCTGACATCTGGCAAGGGAAATTCTAAGACCGTGATGATGTTACTCAGCTCTTCTGGAATGGTGAGTTGGGCTGAGAGGATAATGACATTTTTGGGCTGGGCTTGTAGGAGCTTGAGCAAGTTACGCAGCTTACGAGAAATTGAAATATCGTCTAAAAACCGATGATAGTCTCGCAATACAAATAAAGCCGCAGCAGACGCCGGAACTTTTTCAATCAGCTCTAGTGCTTGTAAGGGGTTGCGCCGGGCGAAACCATGATCGGTCGGATTACCTTGATAGCCATCGACATAATCCCAGGTGTAGACAGCGCGATTCCCGGCGTCTTGAGCACATTGAGCGATCACACTTTCGGCCCGCTCTTCTTCGCGAGTAGGGATATAGATCACGGGGTAGCGCGATCGCACCAACAAACTCAGCTCGTCACGAAATCCCATTGTCAGCGCCTATCACCGTCTTTTAAATAATAGGTTAAAGAAAACGAATAGGTTAAAGAAAACGACCCGAGCGATTTTTCCCCACAGAAAAAATCGCTCAGGCCGCCAAGATCTCAAGACCAGTGAGATCGATTCAGTCTCTATAGCTTTGGTCGCTTGGCCTGTTGTTCTGTAAAGGTTTCACCGAAATATCTGTAGTCTAGCCAAGTGAGAAACGCTACAGATTCACTAAACCAGGCCACTGGCCAATTGCTTCACTTGGCTGCTGTCTAAGGCGCTGTTGAAAATTTTAAACTCATCTACTGCGCCCGCTAGGCCATAGTCTTGACCCACATTGACGCCATCGTGGAACCGAGTTTTGCCGTTGACATTACCGATGCCAATGCGATCGCCATGGCTCCACAGTTGAGAGCCATCCATCTGAGCAATCTTTTGACCGTCAATATATGCCGTCATAGCATCACTGGTTATGGTATCCTCCCCATCCAACACCAGAGCCGCATGATGCCACTTGCCGGACGAGAGCTTATCCGTACTCAGCCAAGACCCTTGCCATTTAGACTCCGGTAAATTCCAGCCGCCAAAATACAGCAAATCATCCTGCACATACAAATTGAGGCCACGGATATCGCCACCTTCTTCGTAGATCACCTGCTTTTTATTGGCTGCAGCATCATTGACCTTAAAAAATACAGAAATTGTCCGCGCTGGCTGAATGCCAAGGTTAATGTCTTTAGAATTTTTCAGCTTAGCCATATCGCCATTCCCATCAAAGGCAACAGCCTGACCAACCTTCCCTTTGACTAAAGCAGCATTGCCGAAAAGACGAGCATCGTTATTACCTCCTGCCGTCGAGGTGTCTTTTACAAATGTGCCACCAACTACGTCAAAGCTCAGCTTGGCAACCGGTTCTAGTGGCTGAGGTGTCACCGGAGGGGGATTACTAGGCCCTGAATCAGATGCACCAGTTAGCGCAACATTGTCAATAGCAACTTGATCACCTGCATCATTGATGAAATTGGTATTGACTTGGAAGAGTAAATAGTCATAGCCCTGCCCTAAATCTGCCGCTAGGCTCATATTCTTCCAATCAAAAAATTCGCCCTTCTCGCCCCCGTAATTCTGGCTGACTAACTGAGTCCGCTGCATGGGTAAAGTCCCCACTTGCACCGGCCCTTCTCCCTGCCACGGCGAGTTATCAAACTGACCGTTAACGCCCCAGAGCGTTACTTTAATTTGGTTGCGTCTCCAAAACTGACTCTCAGGTGCCCCTTCAATATTTTTGAGGCTAAAGCTGAGGGTTTGTTTTCCTCGTCGAACTTTTTGATCGCGGACAATCTGGCCAATGTGATTACCACCCGAAGCCGTCGAAGAGAGCGTGGCCACGCCGTTGCCAACTTTGGCATTCTCGGTCAGGAACCAGCCTCTATCAGAATATTCACTAAAGGCTTGCCACGGTTGTAATGTCGGCGCACCCCTGTCAAACGCTCCATCTTGAAAGGGATTGGTATAGGCACTCGGTTTCACGCTGACAGTTTGCGTCAGCTTGCTTGCCTGACCCTGGCTATCCCAAACCGTGAGCGACACTTGCTGGTTGCCTGCGGCACTAAACACGGGCTTGATGGTGCGGCCAAACTTATCAAAAGTACCATTGTTGTCAAGATCCCAGGCATAGCCTGCAATCCCCTGACTGGGGAGAGCCTTTTTCGGGCCATCTTGGGGCAATAGCGGATCGCCGTCCATAGAAGCACTCGCATCGAGTTCAACCGCTAGGCCACCAATCGCTTTACTGACAAATTTTGCAACCGGCGCGCTGTTGTTGGCCGCTGGATCAAACTGGTTGTTTTGGAGTTTTGCATAAGCGGCAAAATCATCTGGTCTGTTCTCTTCGCTAGCCTCATCGCCGACTTTACCAAGCTCGTAGGTATTGCCCGTCAGTTTGCTGTTTTTGAGAGTAACGCTTGTAAAGTCTTTATCGGTATTGGGATATTCAATCTCGACACCTTGCTTGTAGCCGCTAATCGTGAGGTTATCGTAGGTGGAATTGAAGGTAGCATGATTGCTCAGCAGCCCTGGCCCGTCACTGATAGCATTGTCGTTTCTACCCAAAATCAGGCCATCTTTGAGGTCAATGTTACTGCTATAAAATACCTGCGCACCGCCGTAGCGGTTGCCCCACAGTTGAAAGTCTTCAATGCGCGATCGCCCCAAATGAGCCGTCTTCGGCCCATCGTTGATGACCGTATCACTCCAAGCCCCCTCCCCATCAAAATTAGTGCCATGACCCCATATTCTCAGGCCAATATCAGCGTTATAGCTCTTAAAACCCTGAATCGGGGCGATGGGCACATTGCGAATATCCACCTCAGTTTGCCCCGGTGCAAAGAGGTTCTGGATCTCTTTGGGCAAATTGGTCATAGGAATGGTGGTGACATCTCTAAACGTCCCGTTAATGTCTAGCGCACTGCCAAACAACACCATCCCAGCATGGTTAGAGCTAATGGCTTGATTGCCTTTATTTTGGATTTGGGCTGCACCTTGAATCCAGTAACCATCCCCCTGAAAGCCCAGATCAAATCGATCTTCTCGAATGTCGTTTTGAGCTTGAACTGTTTGCCAGCTTACCCCCGTTGTTTTCATCACAAGGTTGTTAGTCCACCAGCCTGTTTCGTTGCCAGATTCAGCGACAATGCCTGAACCGACGACATCAAACACAACATTATCTTCTAGTCCAGCACGGCTCTGATGTTGCACAATGCCCCAACCAGGACTACCCGAGACCACATTGCCGCGCAAAATCGAGGCTGGTGAATTCGGGTCAACACCCGTTTTATGCAGGTGGAGCGCATAGCGACCGCGAACGTTAGTGCCATTACCTTGGGAGCCATCGACATTTTTGCCAATGTCATCGACTACTTTAGATTTGTCTGAGCGGCCTAAGTCGTAAAACCCCGCGTTGAGCACGTTCACCCGAGGGTTGTGCATCAGCATCACATGGGCCCGCTGGTTAATAGGCACAGCTTTACCGTTTTCAGTGGCAAAACTCACGTTACGGGTAAGATTAGCCGCCGATAGGCTCAGTTGAGCGTTAGACGCTTTGGGGCTACGGACGTGGTCAAATCTCAGGACAGTGTTATCACCTTGGGTGATGTTGTTATTTGTGAACTTCACCGCTTTGCCATTGATGGCGGTAATGGTGAGCACTTCATCCTGCAATCTGGAGTTGTCTTTGTCGTTGCCGTTCCAGCCGTAGTTTGTCCCACCCAAAACAATTTGATCACCAACTCGCCACCCTGTCAGATCTTCTTTGAAGGTGAGGGTATTGCTGCCTGCGATCGCATCTCCCACCAACGAAACCTGATCGCGCTTATCAGCGCCATAGATATTCACTTCACCGTGGCTCACTAAGCCCTTACTGAGCTGGGTGGGATCCCACTGGGTATTCACCTTGCTGTCGCTGGTAAAAATAATCTTTGCATTTTTATTCGCAGCGACTGACTGATTCTGAGAACCAATGTCTAATTTGCCTTCTGGGGCATTGAGAATAGTCTCAACATAGAGCTGAGTATCTTGTTCTGTTGCAAACTTAAGGTTGCCTTCAATGACAATTGTTTTAATGCGCGCGTCACTGACTTGATCATAAGTGACGGCCTTGCCAGTTGCGATCAACACATTGGCATTATTGTCTGGCACCTTACCATTTTGCCATGTACTCGGATCAGACCAAGCACCGCTTTTAATCGCAATATGTGTAGGCTTCGTCGTCTCAATCAGCTTTTCTAGATCACCGTGATCTTTGGAATGAGGCTCACCGTTCATGCTCATTGGCATAGGAGATGCCATATCAGATGCTGTAGCCATAGTCTTGAACCCCTGAAATAAATTAGTTGTACTGGCAAACGCACCTTGGCGATATGCTCAAAATGTTTCAACAAAAAGCAACAGCTCAAACACCTTAAAGCACCTAACAACAAATGCCACGCACCCATCAACGTTGGCAAAAGATAGAATAAACAGTCTGAGTTTTAGGTGCGAGCCATCAAAACCAAAACATTGATTGCAACAGAAACACGAGAACGCTATTTTAGAAGGCTATTTTCACAAACAAACTTTGTTTCCATGCGTACTGTTTCAATGCGTACTGCTTCAATGCAAAAGATCTCTAATGAAGTCTTCCAATGAAGACTCTATTGCCTTTTGGATATCTAGCTTATGGCGAAAAGCTCGCAAGACAAGCGATCGCTAAAACTGTTTCAACTGTTGCTGTTGCAAATGCATATTGGGAACGCTAAAAGATACACAGTGGCCGATCAAAATTAAGAGACAGCCATTCTGCCAAAAAAACCAACAGACTTGTATCTAAAAGTTCGCCCTCAACTGCAAAGCATAGCTTTGGTCGCTTGGCTGAAGTACAGCAGGTTGAAACCATGACGTAACGACAGGTGAAGCGACGCGCTTGTACCCGTTGGCGTAGCCTCGCCGTCGGCGTTATGTATCCGGCACACACTATAAGCGCGGCTTTTTATCGCCTTACACCCTACAACCGGAAAACAGCAAAGGGGGACAGACGATTTTATGGATATTTATTAAGCCAATTCTATTTGGTCAAGCCAACAATCTTCTTTGCGCTAATAACAAATCTCTTTTTAAGGTGTAACTACTTTTTTTAGAACAAATCTCTCAATCAGTGACGATGATCGAGGCAGTAGTTTTAACTACCTTTTGTGAACTCATCTTATATAAACGAAGAATTCGGGCGCTGTCAACGGGAAATAGCCCATTAAAGGCCGATCATCACAAATCCGAATCAGCGATTCTGGCTTCATCAAGTTTTCATAATACAAATTCGTCTCAATCTATCCGGATTGCAATTTCAGGAAGAAACCGTATATATCTTTATCTTTGTTTTTCTCTGTCACCATTTATTCCGACAGTTGTTGCTTTAAGGCGGCAAGTGCAGCCCAGCGGCGATCAATATTTTCTGTTTCAGAGGGGTTGCTGGTAATTTCAATGCCTGGGCACTCAGGGCGACAAATTTGTTTAGGTGGAATCGCTAAGCACATTTGCTCATATAGCCATTCATCTGGCTTAAAGTCACCCTGGGGCGACAGCGATTCGACTAAATCTTCTAGCTCAACTTCCTTTTCCAAAGCGTCTTCAGGCGCTGGCTCTTCTAACCACACTATCTCCGAGGTATCGACTTGAATGCGGCTGTTGTAGCTTTGCAGGCAGCGATCGCACGCTAAGGTCATAATCGCCTCTGCTTGCCCTGCAACATCCAAATAGTTGCCCTGATGAGTGACCCTCACGACCCCTTTCACTGGGGTAAGCGTTTCTAGCCCGAGCAAAGGTTCTGTCACCTCAAGCACAAGTGTTTTGTTTGGCGCGTTTAAAATCTGCGGAATATGAATAGCTCTCATCGGCTTAATAGCAGGCAACGAAAAACAATCAACGAAAAAACAATCAGCACACTAGCAGAACAATCAACAGACTAACCAGACATATCACGACCTAATTATCGTCAGCACCACTGTCATGAGTCCCGCTGTCATTAGCCTCACTGTCATAAGTCCCGCTGTCATGAGTCCCACTGTCATTAGCCTCACTGTCATTCGTCCCGCTGTCATCATCATCATTCCTCACGCGCTTAACCACTAAATGTCGCTCAGGCTCACGGCCTCGGCTAAAGGTTTCTAGCGCTGCGTATTCAGCCATCAGTCCATGCACTTGGCGGCGCTCAGCAGAAGAGAGCCCTTTAATGGCGTATTCTTCCTGGCCATTCAGTACCTTCTGCGCGGCTTCGTCTGCGATCGCCTGCAGCTCTGATTGGCGTTTTTTGCGGTAGCCATCAATTTCAATCGTGTAGGAATGCTGATCAGCCTCACTTTGGCCAATGTTCAGCGTGATATTAGCCAGATACTGAATCGAATCAAGGACTTTGCCGCGATCGCCAATCAAGCCTTTCACCTGTGCTTCACTCAAAGGTGCAGTGTCAATGGTGAGCCATATGCTATCGTCATCTGCGCCAGAGGCAAGATCGCTGCTAACACCAGTCTCAATCCCCTGCAGGGTCAATAGCTTCTCTAGCCAGCTAACGCTCTTTTCCATAGACTTACCACTCATCCGCCTGCCCTCATTCGCCTACACTGTCTTCTTAGAAGCCGATTCTATAACTTTAATGGCCCACTCGTCATGCAGAACCAGTGGGCCATTGAAGATAATAGGTTTGGATCAGGGACAATGGGTTTAGATCAGGGGTTGAGTTAGGGCGCAGCGCCGTACCTAAACCTTTTTATTGGAATTAGAAGAATTGGATACCTTTTTACCCGTTCCAGGCTTGCGAGCACCAGCCTTGCTAGACTTGCTAGCCGCCTTGCTTTTGCCTTTTGCTTCTTTGCTAAGCCGCTTAGCGCCGCCCGGTTCAAAGGCTAACTGACTACGTGCGCCGTCTGCAGCCTTGCTCTGACTCGCCTCTTGAGCATCTACTAGCTTTTGCAAGTTCTCAGGCAGCGGCTCTTTCGATAAAATAAACGACTGGGCCGTCTGAAATATATTGGCTATCACCATATACATCAGCACACCAGCAGGCAAGGGAAAGAACAAAAACATACCCGAGAAAATGATCGGTGTAAACTTAGCGATAGCCTGCTGTTGCTCAGCCTTTTCATCACCGGCAGGGGCATTGCCACCTTGAGTAATTTGCTGACTCACATATAGGCTAAGACCAAAGAAAACAATCATGCCGAGAATATCCCAGTGGATTTCTCCGTTTTCACCAGTAACACCAATTTGCCCAAGCTTTTCGATGAATAAAAAGCCCTTATCAGCAGCCAGCCCTGGCACCTCAGCTTGAATAGTGATATCCCCAGGGGCCAGCGCCTTAACCGTACCATCGGGCTGAACTTCCGCCAGCTCTTGGCCTTTGGTAATCACCCAAGTAGGGGTGATATTTACCCCCTCTTCGGCATACTCCGCTTTTAGATCTTCTAATGATTTATTGTCCGTAGAGCGCAGCTCAACCTGGGTCGTCTCACCAATCGCTAGTTGGCCGCCTGTCGGCACCACTGCACTCACCTGAAAGTGCTCACCATCCGCAATAAAAATGTTGCTGGGCTTAGTGGTGAGTGGCGCTTGCTCAACCTGCTCAATGGCAGCCTGCGGCACAATTTTCAAATTTACCGGCAAGTTAGTGTTGGCAAACGGCGAGCCTCTGAGCGTCGCGAACAGCGCAAATAGAATCGGCATTTGTAAAATAACCGGAAAACAGCCCGCTAGGGGATTGCCAAATTCTGAGTAAATACCCTTGATTTCTTCCTGCTGTTTAACCGGATCGTCTTTGTAGCGCTCTTTAACTTCTGCCATCCGCTTTTGCATCAGCGGGTTAGCAATCTTCATTTTTCGCATGTTGCGAATAGAACCCGCATTGAGCGGATAGAGCGCAAAGCGAATTACTAAGGTAAGGGCGACAATTGCCAGCCCGTAGCTGGGTACAATCCCATAGAAAAAATCTAGGATTGGCAGCATTACATTGTTTGAAAGGAAGCCGATTCCGAAGTCCATGCTTGCGCTCTATATATTTTAGGCGGTTGATATTTTTAGGCGGTCGATATTTTAGACGGTTGACTTTAATTTATCTGAATACCGTAGCTCTTGGCGATGGGTTAACCGAACTCGATCACCTAGCGACATCCAAGACCATCAAGGTCAGGCTGCACCGACAGCACCACTGGCCACTTTAGCTTGGGGAGAAATTTTATCGGTGACGTAGTCAAAAACCTCTCGAAACTTAGGCACAGCACGCATTTCAATTCGGCTACCATCTTTGAGTGTCACCACCATGTCACCCCAAGCGCCAAGCCCTCTAGGAACGGTGACAATTTTAGCAATTTCTGCATAGATAATGTCTGTGCGATCGCGCCCCATCCATCCCCCCGTAATCGAAATTCGGCGACTAGTAATCCGGTAACGTAACCACAGCGCCCTGACCAAGGCACCCACCGTCAAAGGAATACAAATAATCGTGAACGCCAAAACGATATTAAAGATCAGCTCACCAATATGGGGGCCACCCTCGTAATAAACCTCTTCATTAATAGCCATGGAACACCTCAGATGATGTAGTTCAGATGATGCAGTTCAGATGATGCAGTCATGCTTAAGCCTTACGCTTGACACCTAAGTCAGCTCTAAGTAGCCAGTCCTAACTCCAGCACAGTCCTAACGCAGCACAGCCCTAACTAGCTCGATCTCAAAAATTAGTTCGATCTTAGTCAGCCCAGCCCTGATTAGCCCAGCCCTCATTCGTCAGTCGTAATTCTTAACTTTTTTAACAAGTATTCTAATTCTCGCAAAAAGTCGGCAAATTCGCACTCCACTGCCGCAGGGCGCACCACAATCACCACCTGCCAACCGGGCTCGATTCGGGGCAATTCTTGGCGAATAATCGCTTTAATCTGCCTTTTCATCCGATTGCGAACAACCGCCCGTTTACTGACCTTACGGCTAATTGAAATACCGAATTGGGAGGGCGAAAGCAAACTAGCAGCAGCAACACAAGAAAGCGCAGACGGCTCTCCATCTGCGCTTTTGCTGAGAGATTGGGGCTTGCACTGCTTCAGGGCCCGAAGTGCAAGATGTGGTGTCGCTGCTCGTAACCCTTTGCGATGAACCCTGCCAAAATCACGAGATGAACCCAACCGGTTTTGTCGAGAGAGCGTCACAACTTCAATTAGCCGCTCACAGAAAGACGAGCGCGGCCCTTGCTACGACGTGCCTTAATGACGTTACGGCCATTTTTGGTGCGCATTCTGGCGCGGAATCCAGAAACTCTTTTGCGCTTGCGCGAAGTTCCGCCTAAGGTACGTTTCGTCATCAGTTACTCTCTTCTCTTTGGTCTATGGATTTGGCCTGCTATCTGGCCCTGCTATCTGGCCCTGCTATCCGGCCTGCTGTTGCCTACTCACTCAAGCTAGCTCACTCAAGCTATTGAAATAAGGCACAGATCGTCAATTCTAGCGGCTACCCATATCTTCTGCAACCATCAATTCCCAAGTTCCTAAGTAACGAGGCAACACATCACCACGGCCCTCACCCTGCAAGTTGAATCGGTGCATACCATAGCGATCAGGGTTACGGACAGCCTTCATCACCACCACAAAACTGGTGTCAGCCGGAATATCTTCAGTCATATAAATATCGATTTGACCCGATTCAGGCGTCCAAACGACGTCCTCAACCGGAATCTCTCGATCACCTGATCCCCGACCTCGGTAAACCTTAATTTCGTCGGTGTTAAAGGATCCTCGACGATTGGTAAACGCCTCAGGATAAGAAATTCGCAAGTGAGAGATGGCACTATCTATCCGATTTCCCTGAACCCGCAGGTAATATTCAGCCCTTGTACTGCGGGGCTGGTTATTGCGCAAGGTATAGCCCAGACGATACTCAGAACCGACACCGCCAAAAATAGTAACACCCTGATTCGTTTGGGCGATACTAGGCTGAACTGGGATGACCGATAGCGTCGTCGTAAGCGCTACGCCAGAAAGGAAAAATCCCGACAGTAAACGCCCCGACCATGGACGTAAAATAGAACGCTTTGCAGACATTCGCTGGCAACTCCTCAAACAGGTGACTTTATTTAGACTTTTCTAGATTTTACTTAATGAAGTTAAGCACGACATTCGATACGCTTCGATACAAGATGTAACGAGCAACATCACAACGAGCAACATCACAAAGCCTGTCATAGGCGTTACATCAGGGCGTGATATTCGAATACGTCGCTTTACCTATAGTAGGTGTACATCGCCCGTAGCACACTGACAATCGTCTGGTGGACGGTTTCTCGATTGATTGGCGCAATGATTGACGCAATGATTGGCGCGATTGATCTTTAGGATGTAACGAAAACCTACAGGGCTTTTCACGGCTGCCTCAAGCATCTCCAGCAACACCTTCAAAAACACCTTCAAAAACACCTTCAAAAACTTTTACGAACAGACGTCAACCTTTGTAAGCCTGTCTCCAAGGGTATTTCTCTTCTGCCAATATTTAAATCTCACATTACACAATGGAGATGCTATGACCCTTTCTGTGGAAAAGGACATTGCTTCACAGGCAACCTCGAAACCGAAGCCAGCGAATACGGATATCCATACGGATACCAGCCAGCTTGATACCACCAGCGCTCCGAAAGAAATCGCTCCCAAAAAAATTGGCATCCCTAAAGAAATAGTAGCGGGCGAACGCCGAGTAGCCGCCACCCCAGAAACCGCCAAAAAGCTCCAAAAGCTTGGCTTTGATGTGCTCGTCGAACGCACCGCCGGAGAAGCCGCCAAATTTAGCGATGCGGCCTATCAGTCAGCAGGCTGCACCCTGGTAGAGACAGCTCATGAATTATGGTCACAGGCGGACATTATTCTCAAGGTACAGCCCCCCACGGATCATCCCAATGGCAGCCATGAAGCTGACCTGCTCAGCCCTGACCAATCGCTCATTAGCTTTATTTGGCCTGCCCAAAACTCAGCCCTAGTCGATCGCCTCTCCAGCCGTCAGGCCACTGTGCTGGCGATGGACGCAGTCCCTCGCATTAGCCGCGCTCAAAAGATGGATGCCCTGAGTTCCATGGCGAACATTGCAGGCTACCGAGCCGTAATTGAAGCGGCCAATCACTTTGGTCGATTTTTTACCGGACAAATTACCGCAGCAGGGAAAGTACCGCCTTGTAAAGTGATGGTGATTGGTGCAGGGGTAGCCGGACTCGCAGCCATAGGCGCAGCCAAAAGCTTAGGCGCGATTGTGCGCGCATTTGATACACGGCCTGTGGTAAAAGAGCAGGTCGAAAGCATGGGCGCAGAGTTTTTAGAACTCTCTTTTGAAGAAGATGGCACCGGCCAAGGGGGCTATGCCAAAACCATGAGCCCAGAGTTTATCGCAGCCGAAATGGCGCTATTCGCTCAGCAGGCCAAAGACGTTGACATTATTGTCACAACAGCCTTAATTCCGGGAAAACGTGCGCCGTTGCTGATTACCCAGGAAATGGTGGACAGCATGAAGCCCGGTTCGGTGATCGTAGATATGGCCGCTGAGCAAGGGGGTAACTGCGCGGTCACAAAGCCGGGTGAAGTTTATGTCTATAACAATGTCACCCTTGTGGGCATTACCGATTTCCCCAGCCGGATGGCGAGCCAGTCGAGTCAGCTCTATGGCACTAACTTGTACCATTTGCTCAGCGACATGGGTGGTTCAGAGGGTTACCAAATTGATTTTGCTGATGAGGCGGTTCGTGGCGCGCTGATTACGCACGGCGGTGAAATTACTTGGCCTGCACCTAGGCCGGAGCAGCCTCCGACTCCGGCCGTCCTACCTAAACCGGCAATTGAGCAGCCAAAAACATTAGAAAAACCGGCTTCTCCGACGGGTAATAGGCTGGTTAATGTACTGGGATTCGGGGCGTTAGCCTGTGCCATTGTTGCCATTGGTCTGAGCGCTCCGCCTTCTTTTCTCTCTCATTTCACAGTGTTTATTTTGGCCTGTTTTGTCGGCTGGCAGGTGATTTGGAATGTTAGCCCTTCGCTGCATACGCCATTGATGAGTGTGACGAATGCCATTAGCGGGATCATCATCATTGGAGGGCTGCTGCAGATCCAAGGTGCTGCTAGCGGTGGGTTAAATACAACGGGTGTTTTGGGTGCGATCGCAATTCTCGTAGGCACCATTAACATCTCCGGTGGCTTTTTGGTCACCCAACGAATGCTCAAAATGTTCCGCAAATAAGCGATCACCAACAGAAATCAAGGAAGTAACCATGTCTACGAATTTAGTCACGGTCGCTTATATTGCGGCCATCGTCTTGTTTATTTTGAGTCTAGGTGGCTTGTCGAACCAGGAAACAGCCAAGCGCGGCAACCTATACGGCATTATCGGCATGGCCCTTGCCATCGGCGCAACGGCCTTGGGGGCCGGAATTACCCACTACGGGGCCTTAGTCGCTGTCATTGTGCCCGGTGTGGTGATCGGGGCCTTTTTGGCCTCTCGGGTAGAAATGACCGAAATGCCCGAGTTAGTGGCTGTGCTGCATAGCTTTGTCGGCTTAGCAGCCGTGCTGGTGGGAATTGGCAATTACTTGCAGCCTGAGTCTGGTTTGAGCAGCGCCGAAGCAACCATTCACATGATTGAGATCTATGTGGGTGTGTTTATCGGCGCGGTCACGTTTACCGGTTCAGTGATTGCCTTTGGCAAGCTGAAGGCCATTATTAGCAGCAAGCCCCTGACCCTACCCGGACGGCATTTGTTGAATATCGGTTTACTCATAGGCACAGTCGTCTTGGGCTTCGTGTTTATGAATGCGGCAGGCACGGCTGGATTACCAGCTCTGTTGGGGATGAGCGGGTTGGCAGGACTGCTGGGAATGCACCTGGTAGCAGCGATTGGCGGCGCAGATATGCCCGTGGTGATCTCCATGCTCAACAGCTACTCTGGCTGGGCAGCGGCGGCGGCAGGCTTTATGCTCTCCAACGATCTCCTGATTGTGACCGGCGCACTAGTGGGCAGTAGCGGGGCGATTTTGAGCATCATCATGTGTCAGGCGATGAACCGTTCTTTTATCAGCGTCATTCTCGGTGGCTTTGGTCAAGGCTCATCTGCCGGGAGTAGCAGCACAGCACCGAGTGGCAAAGCCACTGCTACTAGCGTGGCAGAAACTGTAGAACTGTTGAATGACGCCAGCAGCGTTATCATCACACCCGGTTACGGTATGGCAGTGGCGCAAGCCCAACATGCAGTCGCAGATATCACGAAAATTTTGCGCGATCGCGGCACCACTGTTCGATTTGGCATTCACCCGGTCGCTGGTCGCTTACCTGGCCATATGAATGTCCTGCTCGCCGAAGCCAACGTCCCTTACGACATCGTTCTCGAAATGGACGAAATCAACGCAGACTTTAGCCATACCGATGTGGTTTTGGTGATTGGAGCCAACGACACCGTCAACCCTAGCGCCCTAGAAGATCCCACTAGCCCCATTGCCGGGATGCCAGTATTAGAAGTATGGAATGCCGCCAACGTCATCGTGATGAAGCGCAGTTTGTCAGTGGGTTATGCAGGTGTAGATAATCCCTTATTTTACAAGGACAATTCACTCATGCTCTTTGGCGATGCCAAAGCAAACGTATCGGCTATTTTGGCAGAAATGCAAAAAACTGAAGCAAAACTACCGGCCATGGCAGGCCAAAGATAAGGCCATCAGGGCCCGCGGCTACTCTGCGGGCACCTCAATTCTGTTCCAAACAATATCTGGCAAACTACGGGAAGCTTCTGACAACGATTTTTCCCAGTGCTCACGCATTTTATGAAGGTAGGGATCATCCGCTTGCAGCCGCACCCGGTTGCGAATTTCTAAAGCATCGGTTTCGTAAAGCACCATATCAATGGGCGGGCCAACCGAAATATTTGAGCGCATCGTAGAATCAATCGAAAGCAGCGTTGTTTTGGCCGCATG
The DNA here is from genome assembly GCA_012033015.1 of Phormidesmis sp. RL_2_1. GTDB lineage: Bacteria > Cyanobacteriota > Cyanobacteriia > Phormidesmidales > Phormidesmidaceae > Phormidesmis. Next base: position 2,338 of record JAAUPS010000103.1, on the reverse strand, counting down.
GTTCAACGACGACCCGTAGTTGAGCGTTCTATCTAAAATAGGCTTGCCATATTTGGTTTCGCCAATTTGCAGGAAAGGGGTTTCAGACGTAGCCGAAATAAAATTGCCTTGGCTATACACCAAATACATCCCAGGCGGTTCTCCGGCGATCTGCCCGCCTACAATAAAGGTACTCTGATAGTCAATGCCATCTTTTTCCAGCCAGGGGCGCTCTTCATCTTGAATTTCCCGCATGGTTTTACCGACGTAGCGAGCTACCTCATGGAGAGAGGGTAGGCTGTGTAGGTTGGGAGCAGCTTCTAGGGTAATATCTCGCGCTAGGCTGTGAAGTACAGACTGTGAGGTTGATAAGCTACCGGCTGTACACAGAATAATGACACGCTCTCCTGGGACTGAAAAATCAAATAGCTTTTGATAAGAGGAAATATAATCGACCCCTGCATTAGTACGAGAATCAGCAGCAAACACTAGCCCTTTTTCGACGGCTATTCCAAGGCAGTATGTCATTTCGTAAGGTATGGGTTGAGGGATTAGACTGGGAGATAAATTAGAAGTGAACTGAAGCCGGACGGGGAGATAAGGGTGTGCGATATCGCTAAAGCCTACGTATACTGAAGATGGATGCATTGAAGATAGCTGATATTACAGTTATGCAGGGGCATAGGCATCTTGACAAGACCCTGAAGGTATTATTTTACGGAGGCTATCCATGGCTGATGCTATTGCTTACAAGTGTGACTTGGGATCTCATCAATATCTCTACCTAAGCAATGATGGGCCAATGACGGCTGTCACCATACTGAGCAGCAGTCCGGGGCAACAACAACAAAGCAGTCAGGGATTTTCCACCGGAGAATGGATTGTCGCCCCCACGGTCTATCGGCTAGATCAAGGATTTTTGGTTGTGATTGCAGCGACACAGGCCACGTATTATGTGCAGGTACAAGGCCAACAGGGGCAACTGCTTTCTGGGCCTTTACCAGATGGGATGACTGCCCAACTCAGGCGATCGCAGCCACTCCCTTTGACCGAAACCGAGGCAATAGCAGATCCACAGATGAAGCTAGAGATGAAGCCTATGGCTCCCATTGCGTCGATGCAGCCTATGGCACCGATGCCTTCGATGACCATGAGCGCGCGTCCGATGACCATGTCCATGGGCAATATGGCCATGAGTATGGGCACCAACACAACAGCAGCCAGCTCAGATGACTCATTGACTGCGTCCTCTGCTGCAGCCCATGAGTCAGCTCATCATTCAGCCCATGAGTCAGCCCATGAGTCAGCTCACGAGTCAGCGAACAAAACCACCCATAAAGTCAAACGATTCTGCGCTCAATGCGGCTCAGCGATTCAGCCTGGACACCGCTTCTGTCCCTATTGTGGCGATCGCCTCAGCTAATATGGCGATCGCCCCAGCGCATCGTCAGCATCTGCCATGAGCCAAAATCAACAGCTCCACCCATCTGCTCAATGACTTCTCCTGCGAACATTCACCTCAGCGTCAATCTCAATAAAGTTGCCATGCTACGCAATGCCAGACCCCTAGACATCCCCAGCGTTGTCAAAATGGGAGAAATTAGCATTGCCGCTGGCGCTCACGGGCTGACAGTACATCCTAGACCAGACGAGCGCCATATTCGTCGCACCGACGTGTACGATTTGGCAACCTTGTTAAAAGCCCATCCTACGATTGAATACAACATTGAGGGCAATCCACTAGAGCCCCCTTTTATGGAGATTATTCGAGAAGTGCGCCCTGATCAGTGCACCCTGGTACCCGACGATCCGACTCAAAACACTTCTGATCACGGCTGGGACATTGCCAAAGATGGTGCTCAGATCAAACCGATTATTGCTGAGCTACAGCAGCTAGGCTGTCGGGTCAGTCTGTTTATGGATCCAGATATCGCCCAAATTGAGCAGGTGCCTCAGCTCGGGTGTGAGCGGATTGAGCTATATACAGAGCCCTATGCCACAGCTTATCGCCAAGGCCAAGCAGATGAAAGCTTTGCCTTGTACAAGCAGGCCGCAGCATGTGCCCAGAGCTTGGGCCTCGGGGTCAACGGCGGGCATGATCTAAACTTGGAAAATCTGTCTCAGTTTCGAGAAATCCCGAATTTGCTGGAGGTATCCATCGGCCATGCACTCACAGCCGATGCGCTAGAAATGGGCTATGCAAATGCAGTTAAGGCATATTTGAAAGTATTAGCAGGCTAATGTTTTCAAGCCCTTAATCCCAGGTGAATTTTCAGGAACAATACCGCGCTGCCTCGCTAGCACTATACGGTGTACCGGAATAGGATGTGCTGGAATAGGATGTGCTGGAATAGAGTGT
>JAAUPS010000319.1 GCA_012033015.1 Phormidesmis sp. RL_2_1 | reverse complement strand
TGATCACCTTTCCCAATCCCCGCCCCGGCCGAGAATACACCATCGATATTACGCTACCTGAATTTACCTGCAAGTGCCCCTTCTCCGGCTATCCAGACTTTGCCACCATCCATATTCACTATGTGCCGGATGAAACCGTTGTCGAACTCAAAGCCATCAAGCTATATATCAATAGCTATCGCGATCGCAATATTTCCCATGAAGAATCCATCAATTTGATCATGGATGATTTCGTTGCTGCCTGCGATCCACGCTCGGTGACGGTCAAAGGCGACTTTTTGCCCCGAGGTAACGTCCACACCGTGATTGAAGTGTCTCATCAGAAAACAAATCCGGCTACTGGCGTCAAACCCTAAGTGATCCCTCATATTGCATCTGTCGAGTGGCTCAGGACAGTCCCATCGGCTCAAGCCGTTATCAGACAACAGGCCACTCGACTCGCAAAGTCATGCCTTGTGACGTTGCGATCGCTAAACCTCTCACTCCATCTCTAACTAAACCTCAGCTAACCCACCACCCATAACCCACCATTAACTAGAGGCACTTAAGCACTTAACTAGAGGCACTGGTGTAAAACCTGAGGGCAAATTGCCAAAACCACCGGGAAATTTGAAACAGTACTACCGCCAATAGAAAAGACCCTATCAGCCAATAGGGATCGCTGCGACCTATCATGGTTTGGGCCGGAACAGTTGTTAAAAAGGCAACCGGAATAATAAAGGTGAAAAAAATTCTATAGGCAGCCGGATAACCTTCAATGGGAAATCGGCCTGCTTCTAAAAGCGATCGCAACACCTCTGTGACGTTGTAAATTTTGACAAACCAAATACTGGTCGCGCCCAAGATGAACCAAAGGCTATAGAGACTGACAATGCCTAACACCAAAGGCGGCAGCATCGCCAAATAAGCCATCGGAGAAAGCCCTAAATGGCTACCCCCATAGAAAACAAGCATGACCCCAAAAATAAAATCTGGCAGTCCCCAAGGCGAAACCGTATGGGTAGACAGCCAAAACTGAGAGCTAATGGGTTTGAGCAAGACAAAATCTAGCGTGCCTGCTTGCACATGGCTGACAATTTTATTTAAGTTGGGCACTAAAAATATGGCCGAAATGCCCTGCAAAATGGTGAAAATCCCCAGTACGAGCAGGGCTTCATCCCAAGACCATCCTTGAAAGCTATAGTCAGTCCGATAAAACAAAAATAAGCCAAATAAGCTGCCAGCCAACCCACCTAGGCTCGTGAGCAGGGCAATCACAAAGTTCACGCGGTATTCTAGCTCGGCTGCGATCGCCACTCGCCAAAACAACTGCAGCACCCTCAGATATCGACCCACGAGCAACCCACCTTATTCACCCGGCTTATCCATTCACCCAGCTTATCCCATCGGCCTTATCCCATCGGCCTTATCCCATCGGCCTTATCCCATCGGTCTTGATCACCCGACTGATTAGCCCGTCTGATCAACCCGGCCGATCAACTCGCTGGATGCGCCAAGACGGCTCAAAATTAGACATCACGGGAGCCGTCATGAGCAGGCACATAATTTCACAAAACTGTCAACAGCAACATAGCTTAATGTTTGTGCAAAGTGATATTAAAAATATCAAAAAATCCGGATCAGCGCAAAGGAGACTGAATATCTAATACTTTTTTGTCAGCGAACGCAGATTCCCTCGACGGTCAAATAAGTCTGCAGCTTTTCCTGCAATCGTTGTCGGGCTCTAGCAATTCGAGACTTCACCGTTCCTAAAGAAACGCCCGTGATGCTGGCAATCTCTTCGTATGAAAGCCCCTGTAGCTCACGCATGGCAATTGTCTTTTGAAAAACCTCTGGCAGGTCTGCCATGGCCTGATTGAGATGCTCTTGAAACTCCTGCGTCATCATGGTATCGGTAGGTGTCGGTTCAACCGAAGGCAGCTCCCAATCGTACTGACCATCACTCGTCCGCCTTGGCGCATCGAGAGAAACTGATCCCTTAAAACGCTTGCGCTTGCGCAGCTCATCGTAAAAAAGGTTAGTTGTAATACGGCCAACCCAGCTCTTAAACTTACTGGGCTCCTGCAAACGGTGAATGCTGCGATACACTCTAATCCACACTTCTTGGGCCAAATCATCGCGATCAGACCAGTCTGAAGCCAAGTGATAAAGCAGCTTATCGACATAGCGCTGATAGCGGCTGATCAGCTCTTCAAAGGCAGCCCGATCTCTTTGCCCAGCATTGGCTTGGCAGCGTAGCACCAAATCGTTATTACCAAGCTGAGTCAAGGGGATCACATCGGTTGATGGGATCACCGGGCTGTTAGCTGAAAGGGAACTAGTAGATGAAAGTGGATAAGAAGTGTAGTGATGCTTGGACGGCTGTGGTAGAACTTGCAACGATGCTTTGCCGAAGGAAACGGGCTGTTTTAAGGGAATCAAACTACTCATTATCTTTAGAACTCAATCCTAAATTGGTCTGCACCCTACGTTGAATCAAGCGTCACGACAGACAACCTCTGCCAAATTCCAGGCGAATTTGAGAAAAGATCTGAGTGAGGCTCTTGCGAAGGATTACTCCATACGCACCCACAAATCTAAGCAATCTGTCAGTAGTGCGTACTTTATGGAGGAGCGTAAGGGTTTCGGGAAACACTCATACGCGAGTAACGATTTGCTACTGTGTATCGCTTTGCTCCAGCCAACATAGTAAACAATACCTAGGCCGTACATCAGCTAAATAGCCTAATCTTCTTCGTATGATCACTCAAATATTAAGAAGCAATTAGGTTTGTATTGATAAGAATTGATGAAATAGAGGTAAAAGGGTGATGAATTTAGCTGTTTATCGAAATTAAACAGCTATCGCTTTTAGACGACAAGAGCATACAAAAAAGTATGCATAAAGTATTTTAAGTATGCCTAAAATATTATCTGGATGTCTTCTTTATGGGGGGGTATATCTGCGGGTATAAACGGGTATAAACCTGTTATGCTCCCATGCCCGAGTAATGTTTAAGACCTGCTCGCCAGAGCCCACGGTTGATTATCAGGGCGATCGCACCCCATAGGGCCATCGTCAATAGCCCTTTGCCTAGATCAACGGGCAATCCCACTAGCAAACTCGCTGGAAAATAAATCAGGTAGGGAAAGGGTGTCCACAGGGCAAATTCTCGGACAGGTTCAGGAAACAGCGCTAACGGGGCAACCATGCCAGAGAGAAAGGTATAGAACAAAAACCAAAACTGCTGAATCGAAGTTGCTCGCTCTATCCAAAAGGCCAGCATGGCAAAGGTATACTGAATCAAAAATCGCAGACAAAAAGATAATATCAGCGTCACACTGCCCCAAAAACAGGCATAGGGCGTAGGGATCCACATGGCCTCTGGATACAGCAGGCAAAACAGGCCCACCAGCAGCGCAATAAACGGAATGCGAGTAAGACGCTCAGCCAAGTGCCCAAAAAAATGACGCCACACGGGATCAATCGGCTGCAAGAGCAAAGGAGAGAGTTTGCCTTGAACAACTTCTTTTTCAAAGTCCCAAATCACCCACACCACTGAGAACTGACGGGCGAGAAAAACTGCTAGAAAATAGCGGGCAAATTCTACAGGGGTAAAGCCAAGATCGCCAGATTCAGCGGCTTGACTCCACAGCCCGAGGAAAATCAATGGAAAGCTACCAGAGAGCACCCAAAAGATTAGTTCGGCTCGGTATTCCACCATATATGCGTAATAGACAGAGAGAAAGGTACGGGTGATTTTCCAGGCATAGGACATGGCTTAAAACCTACCTTCGCGAAAGACTTTGCCGATGACATCTTCTATCGGTGGTTCAGTGACCGTAAGATCTTGAATATTGAGGTCTCTCAACATCTGAGAGACTGTTTGGGTCAGCTCGCCAGTGCGGACTAAAAAAGTCGCTTTGCAGCCGTTTAGGCTTTGCAATTCACCATAGGGCATGAGGGTTTCTGGGGTGATCGATGGGTGATGTTCAAATTCGACGGAGACTTCTCGATAGGGGGCAAAGCGATCGAGCAGGCCGTCGAGCAGGCCATCGTAGATTAAGCTGCCTTGGTGAATCACTAAAACGCGATCGCACAGCGCTGTAATATCGGCCATATAGTGACTAGTCAGGAGCACCGTCGCACCGTAGCGCTGATTGTAATCCTGCAAAAAGTTACGCACGGCAACTTGAGCATTCACATCGAGTCCTAAGGTGGGTTCATCTAAAAACAGCACTTGGGGGCGATGAAGCAACGCCGCCAGCATTTCTGCCTTCATCCGTTCGCCCAAAGAAAGCTTGCGCACGGGCTGATTGATTTGCGATTGAATAGAGAGCATTTCGGCCAATTCGCCAACCCGCTGACGAAATTCAGCATCGGTGAGATTATAAATAGCGCCATTGATTCGCAGTGAATCGAGAGCAGGTAAGTCCCAAATAAGCTGCTGCTTTTGTCCCATGACTAGGGTAATTTGCTTGAGAAAGGCAGGCGATCGCGCAAATGGCTGATGTCCGGCAACGCGTAAATCACCACCGGAAGGATAAATTAAGCCTGTCAGCATCTTTAACGTGGTGGTTTTGCCTGCGCCATTTGGCCCTAGAAAGCCTACTATCTCGCCTGGTTCGATGGCAAAAGAAACCTGCTTAACGGCTTCGATATGGCGGTAAGTCCGGTGAAAGAAGTGACGAAAAGTGCCTTTTATACCCGGTTCTTTGAGGGCAACAGGGTAGATTTTGGCTAGGTTTTGGACATCAATAATGGGCATGTTGAGGGTGGCCAAAAGACCTGAATTGACACTATAGTGTTGGTTACTTTTGAAGTGCAGTACACCGGCTGAAAGCCTTATTTAACAGCGGGCCAAGTGACTTGCAGCTCCTAATACATTGGGGAACTGCTATCATCACATACTGGCCTGACAGAAGACTGGCCTGACAGAAAACTGGCCTGACAGAAGACTGGTATTACCTACCCAAAAACCGATACCACAGACTAGATACGACAGATTAAAGGTAGCAACGGCCCCCAACCATACTGCACGACGATGGGAATGAATGCTATCTCTATGGTTGAGAGTTTGTCAGTTGAGAGTTTGTCAGTTGAGGTTTTATAGAATGTTGTTCTAAGATTTTGATGTATGGCAAAGCAAGGATGCATTCTTACTTTGTCTTGGTGAGCATTTCCTGTCTTGGTGAGCATTCCTTTGCGCCGTACGACGACGCAGGGTCTCACCGCTGTCTTGGTGAGCATTCCTTTGCGCCGCCAAGCGACGCAGGGTCTCACCGCTGT
>JAAUPS010000318.1 GCA_012033015.1 Phormidesmis sp. RL_2_1 | reverse complement strand
GAGTGATTTCTTCTAATCCACAATAATCTCCTTAGTAACTCCAACCCTTTCCTTCAACTTTGCAAAAAGATTTGAAGGAACGAGGTTGGCAAGGTGAGCTAGGCCTTGACAGCGTTAGTCTCGTTGCGGATTTGCTCAAATGTGATGGCTTGCTCTGTGCCAGAGAAGGGATTGTCTTCGGTTAGAAAAAGCATACAGTGGCATTCTTGACGCTCTTGCATGGGGACGCAGGGGCAATTCCAGTAAGCTGATTTGACTTCGGCTTCTTTGTCTTCGTAGTGGCGACAGGGACACAATGGCGCACCTAAATCGTCTTTATGCTTGGCCAATCCTTCGAGAACAACGGCAGTGACGCCTAAGTCTTGGCAGAAGTAGGTGCCCGTACGCTTGGCGTAACTTTGGGCAAAATTCCGCATGATTTCGAGACTTTTATCGGAGCCCTGATTAGGATTGGGTGCGCTCATGGGGGTTAAAGAGGTAAACAGTAAAATTTGAAGGTGAAAAGCGAAAAGGGTGAACGAATGAGAAGATGGGAGGACTTGAGCTAACTGAAGCTGACTAGGCGTCAAGTTGACTCGGTTGGTGCTGAAGACCTAGCTGAGCCTAGCTGAAGCTGACTAAATTCCATTTGATGTCATATTTTGACGCCATTTGACTTAGTTGATTGACTTAGTCGAACTTGTAGTCGAACCAGTAGGTAGTTGAACCAGTAGTTGGACTTGTAGCTGAACTAGTTTAGATGAGAATTCGTTTAGTTAAGACAGCTAGGTGATTTTGGTCTAAGATTAAATTAGTTAAACAACACGCATGTTTTTTAACTAATTAAAGGTTACTTTAATCCTTCTACTTTAGCAACAAAAGTGTTTCTAAAGTATTGTTAACCAGCTCTTGCTAATTCAACCATGGGGTATGCCGTTTGATGGGTTTGGCTTTGCGGCAGCTTGGGTCTGAGTGTTAAGGGTTTATTTTGTAAGGCTTATTGTCAGAGTTTTGTCCACGGAGACTTTTGCGCTAGGAAATGACTTCTCAGCAGGCACCTATTAAACGAGAGGACATTTTGCGCTTTTTATTGAAGCGCGGAACTGCGAATGCCGGTGCAATAGCCGAGCACTTGGAGGTTACGCCCCAGGCTATTCGCCGCCATCTTAAAAATTTGGAGGCCCATGAACTGATTGAGCATCAGTCGGCTCAGGAGGGAATTGGCAGGCCGAACCATGTGTATCAGCTCAGTCGGAAGGGGCGGGAGCAGTTTCCTGATCAGTACGATCAGTTTGCGCTGTCGCTCCTGAATACGGTGGCCGATACGATGGGGCCGGAGCATGTGAGCAAGTTGCTGAAGCATCAGTGGCAGCGTAAGGCGAAGGAATATAGGGAAAAGCTGGGTGAGGCACCTTTGAGTGAGCGTATGGAACGGCTGGTGAAGCTGCGACAGGCGGAGGGTTATATGGCGGAGTGTCATCCGGCGGATGGTGATGGCGCGGCGGCAGATTCTGCTTTTGTGATTACGGAGTACAATTGTGCGATCGCCCACATTGCTGAGTCCTACCCGACGGTATGTGGTCATGAGTTGGCGATGTTTGCGATCGCACTACCCGATTGCTCTGTAGAGCGCACCCACTGGTTGGTCAATGGGGAGCATCAATGCGGCTATTTGGTGAAGGCAAAAGCGACAGAAAGCCCTAGGACAGAAAATCCTAGTTAGAACCTAGTTAGAATAGCTGTCTCAGATTCTGGCTGTCTGATGATTGTGCTCTAAAGAACTGGCCCGAAGAACTGGCCCAAAGAACTGGCCCAAAGAACCGATTAAAATGAAGAGGACGCTACCCTCTGATTTTATGTCCCTACAGTTTTTAACTGCTGAAGAGTCTGCGGCAGTAGATGCAGCGCTGCTTACAACACCGGAGAAGTTTTTAACTCGGCTTACCCTATCGACGAAAAAGCTGCTGGTTTATATTGCTGGAGATCTCGATAGCGCGGTGGAAGATCTGACGAATGAGCAAATTATTGCTTGGTTTGAGGCTGACGCTAAACGGAAGCAAATGGGAGGTGTAGAAGCGTCTGTGCTGAAATGGGATGCTAAAGACCTAACGGATGTGCCGCTCAACTAAGCTGCTCAATATAGCTTTGGTCGCTTGGCTGAGGTACAGCATGTTGGCTGAAACCATTGACGTGACAACGGGCCAAGCCATGCGCCTGTACCCGTTGGCGTAGCCTCGCTGTCGGCGTTATGCACCCGGCACACGCTATAGAAAAGGACGCAACTGAAGTTTTTTGAGGGTTTCCCTGCTTTGATTGGCCCATGGCAGGGACGTCGCTATTGTGTCGCTATTGTGTCGCTATTATGAAGTGCATACTTATGATCCATGGCCGCTAAAATTGAACTAACTTGTTATATCCAAGCTAGAATTGGGCAAACCTAGAGTTGAGTAAATCTGGGGTTGACCGACATGGACTCACTCACTCACTCACTCAACGTTTTGCATTCTCAACCATGACCTGAGAAGGGTATTTTTATGAAAAAGCCATTCCTTTACAATACATTTCTCCTGCTCACTGCTTTGGGCATGGCCGCTATCCCGACCAAGGTGCTAGCCCATCAGGTGCAGACGAATTACTTTTTGAATAGCAGTCAAAGTCCTAGTCAGAGCCTTGATCAAAGCCTTAGTCAAACTGAGGCACAAGCGGCTGATAGGCTAGAATTGCGTACTACGTTTAGCAATGGCGAACCGTTGAAAGGCGCTAAGGTTCAGGTGTATGCTCCTGAACAGCCTTTTCGCGTTTGGGAGACGGGTGTAACGGATAGTCAAGGCCGCTATACTTTTGTGCCGGATCCTGCTATTGGCGGTGAGTGGGAAGTAAGGATTGAGCGGGCTGGCCATAAGGACATTTTGCGGGTGCCGGTGAGCACAGAAGGGATTGATGCTGATTTGATTGCTCAAGGTGAGGGCAATCAGGATGTGCATTATGCTAGTTCACCTTGGATGGCAGTTGGTAGTGTTGCGATCGCGGCTGCTTGCCTTGGCGTTGCTCAAGTTAGTCGCAAGCGCCGAGCTGGGAAGTCACTGTAATTGACGCTTAGGATAATTGACTTTTCGGATAATTGGCACTTAGGCTTCATTCATCCGAAAATCGATAGACACCCCCTGAAAATGCCTGACTTAGCGCTGTCTGAGTCAGGCATTTTTGGTGATGACAGTTTTGTATCGAGGGTGCAAGAGTACTGTAGTTTCTGTCGAGTGAGTTAGGATAATAGTCATTCTCCTCGGAGAGGCTACGCCAACGCTGGAAGCCATGACTAGCAGCAGCTAACTCGATTAGCAAAGTGAGAATGCATTCTTACTTTGCTGTATATGGTTTTTAGTGGATATAAAAGTCCGGATTTAGCAATATCCAAGTTGTATTTTTGAGCGTGATTGGCAAAGCTCTCTGACGACGATATCTGTTTTCAGCGACGAGGATGAATAGCTCTAACAAAATTAAACAGACTCAGAGATACTGTTGGTTATTTTCTGAAATCAAAGCTATGTCTAGCTTTGATTCGTGCTTTTCTCCATGCTTTGATCCACGCTTTGTCCGTTTTTGGCCGTTATCTATCGCTCCAGAGCTTGTTCTGATGATTAACGGGCATTATCGTGAGTAAAATGCAAAACTTGTACAATCTCTGCCCAAGATGACAACCTGGCCACGAAAAAAACATATCTTCTGGGCAGATGATGATGCCTCATATGGGAGCAAATTATGACACCAAAATTTAGGTATCATGAAGGGTAGCAGCTCATAAGTCGTGAGGGTTAGAGATTTATGAGGGTTAAGATTTAGAGAATTTATGAAAACCTTGCTTTTGCCTTCTCTGAACTCATCTCCTATTTCTACGAGTTTGGAAATGAGGCTGCTGAGCTACTTTGCCCGCCAAACTATAGATCAGGCCACTTTAGAAAGAATCGCTCCTCTACTTGAGCAAGAGATAAACTGGATCGCGCTTGTTCAAATGGCAAATATCCACGGTTTGATACCACAGGTATATCAAAACTTTTTGGTAGTTTGTCCCAATTTGATTCCAGAAGAACTTCTCAGTACATTGAAGGTTCGCTTCCATCTGAATACGCTGCGTAATCAATATCTGATTAAAGAACTGATTAGAGTGCTTGAATTACTAGAATCTCATGGTATTTCAGCAGTTCCCTTCAAAGGCCCTACTTTAGCTGTATTAGCCTATGGAAGCCTATCGCTCCGTCAGTTTAACGATCTAGATATTTGGGTACATGAGCATGATTTTTTTAAAGCTAGAACCATACTGCTCTCGGATTGCTATCAATGTGGGCTAACTTTGCACTATATTGGCGATGCTGAAAGCCAAGAGCTAGGCTTCATGCGGAGATGGGGGGAGTATCCTCTCAGGCACAAGAACGGCAAGATTATGGTTGATTTGCATGGCAGATTAGTGGCCGGTGAATTTCCCATTTTGTCGGCTAAGTTTGACGTTTTTTGGGAAAATTTGGTGCCTGTTTCATTGGTAGGGACTCAAGTCGCCACCCTGTCTCCAGAAGACTTACTCCTTTACCTGTGTGTTCATGGCACTAAAGATCTTTGGGAAAGACTCAACTGGGTTTGTGATATATCAGGATTAGTCTCGGGTCATCCGCAGATGAATTGGAGCCAAGTGATTGAAGAGGCTAAGCGCCTAGAGATTGAACAAGTTTTATACTTTGGACTTTCTTTAGCAAGGGATATTTTAGCCCTTACGTTGCCCCAGGCGGTGGCTCGACATGTTGACGACAAGTTTACAAAAGAGGAATTGTCCGTTCAAATACAAAACCGGATTCTCAGTGGCATTCGACCTCAGGACATTGAATATAGCCACTGTCAAAGGTTTTATTTTTATAGTCAGCTCTTAGAAAATAGGCGTGATCAATGCCTTTATTACTTGAGATTTTCAAGCAGGTGGCTTTTTTCTTGGTTACGGCCGAATATCCACGATCAGGCATTTATTTCTTTGCCTCGGCAATGTTATGCATTGTATTATTTCATCCGACCTATTCGGTTGCTGGTTCAGTTTGCTGATAATACTTTTCAGCGCTTGAGTAAGGCAAAATCAAATGAATGAAGCCTGATCTATAGCGTTTCTCACTGGGCTATCTCACTGGGTTATCTCACTGGGCTATCTTACTGGGCTAGACTACAGATATTTCGGTGAAACCTTTACAGAACAACGGGCCAAGTGAGTCGGCACCGAATGCATCCGGGTAACGCTATATGCTCGATTGGAGGCGTAGACTACGTCTTAATGA
>JAAUPS010000010.1 GCA_012033015.1 Phormidesmis sp. RL_2_1 | reverse complement strand
CTATCTTGGTGAGCTTTCCTTAGCGCCGCCAAGCGACGCAGGGTCTCACCGCGGCTGTCGAGTTAGCTACTGCTAGTCAAGGCTTCCAGCGTTGGCATAGCCTCTCCGAGGAGAATGACTATTGTCCTAACTAACTCGACAGAAGCTATAGGTGGTTTGTGGTTTTATCAGACGTTAAATCTGTTAAACCGTGACAAAGGCACTTTCGCTCAAGCCATTGACATTCAACAGTTCAGCCAAAGTCTCATCTCCAGCGGAGATCAGCATTTTAGAACCTTGTTGTGTGAGCGATAGACTACCGAAACTGAGACCATCAGCCAAGCCAATAAAGTCAATGCCTACTTCAAAGTCTCTAATGATGTCAGTACCTTCACCCAATGCCAAGATAAAGGTATCGCTACCTTGACCGCCAGAGTTGTCGTCACCCGTTAAGGTGTCATTACCGAGGCCGCCGCGCAGGATATCGTCGCCATCGTCGCCCCAAATTTGATCATCGCCAGCTTCGCCAAAGAGAATGTCGTTGCCGCCTTTGCCACCGATGCGATCATTGCCTGCACCGCCAAAGATAACGTCATCGCCACCGACGGAACCTCCAGCACTGCGACTGTTAGCGTCACCACGGAGGACATCAGCGCCATCGCCGCCGCGAATCACATCGTCACCCAAGAGGCCCGCCAGCAAATCCATGCCGCGACTACCCGGTAACGCTTCATTCGCGTCAGTCCCGACCGCCTCCTTGCCTTGGGTGATACCGCCTGCAGGAATCGACAAAAAGGCCAACTGTCCTCCCTGTACCAAGTCCTCATCTGCGATGACGCCATCGCGCAAGCTGTGAGCTTGCACATCAAACAAAAAGAAGCTGCCTGGATCTCTATCAAACAAACCAGAGACATCGATAATGCCCGAAGACTCCCAGTTGCCGATATCAGTCGGGCTCGCATCGCTCTGGCCCAAGGGCAGCGCTGATCGATCCATCTGCGCGACTCGAACAATCTCACCGGTTTCAGGATCCAAACGCCAAATAGACGCTTCTTCACCCGAGGTCTGACCAAACCCACTAAAGGAGCGATCTTCTTGAACGTAGATGTAACCATCATCAGCCCAGTCTAGGTTGTCTGGGCTACGCAGGCCAAAGTCAGGCCCAGCGAACTGGCCTGCACCCGCATCGTCACCGTCGTAAAGGGCTTTGACTTCAGCCGTCATCGGCATCCCGTCAGGGCCAAACTCAGTGTCGATGGTATAAGTCGTACCCCAGCTATCAGCCGGGAACAGACTGTCGCGCCCCGTTGAAGCCAGCACCGCAACGGTGCCATCTTCGGGGTTAGTGGCTATATCTTCAGGGCGAGAGAATTCAAAGGCACCGACAGCGGCGGCCAATGCATCTTGCTGGGCCTGGGTGGCAAAGCCATCAGCATCGTAGCCCAAAGCATCCTGGTCGATGTTGCCCGCTTCATCAACGAGGGCAGTGCCTGCTTGGCTCGCATCGTAAAAGTCGATTTCAACCCACTTGCCCGCGCGGCTTTCAAAGGTGCCATTGAACTCCTCAGGCGTGGTTTCCCCGCTGTCAGTCGCCCAAGCATAAAGCTGACCACCAACCAAACCATTGCGCGCTAGTAAACCAGCGCCCGCACTCGTGTCCTTGGTGCCCACATACATCAGCAAAGGTGCGCCACCACGATCGTCGCCAATCAGCAGGGCCACTTTATCAGTCGTGCCCGTATCTAGTTCGGTGACACTTTCCCAAGCCGCCCGACCCATCCAAGGCACGGCATACAGGGTGTTGGTATCGGGGTCAATCACAAACTCCGTACCGCCGTCGGTCTCTTCACCTGTGAAAAACAGAGCGTCTACCAAACCACGGCCTTCGCCAAACTGCAACGCTTCAATGTACTGAGCTGAGCACAAGCGATCTAGGCCCTCATACTCCAAGTCAGTCGCCTCATCGACCACTTCACCCTGGCGGTTAATAATGGTGTCATAGGCGAGCCCTGCATCGACGACAGCTAGGCTCTCTTTGTCAATATCAAAGAAATGAACCCGACCGCCCGTGATGTCTGCGCCGCTCGCGAGGGTATAGGCATAGCCCACATCGCTGCTCAGCTCACTATTGGCAAATACGCGCACAGTGCTTTCATTTAAGGCGTAGGCCCCTAAACCATCGAGAATGCCAGTAGGTGTATAGCCACCATAGGTTTCACCAATGGTGAACAACGGATCAACGTCGTATCCCTCTAGCCCCTCCATTTGGGCTGGTTCAACCGTGTCAAACTCAGTGCCTGCGGTGCCATAGCGGGCTAGGCCAGCAACGCCCAAACGAGCATCGAGATCCAAGGGCTGCTTGAGATCGATTTCAATGATTTCGTTGTTATCAATTTCAACCGGATCACGACCTGTGGAGAAGGGATAGTTGTTGTCGTTAGCCACCAAGATAGTGTCTTCGTCAAGGATTAACACATCTTCAATGGTGACAAAGGGGAAGTCAAAGGTGGTGTTACCGTCGCCGTTCAAATCAGCGGCATCGCCAATGTTGAGCAAGTCAACCACTGCTTCTTTTTTAACAAAGCCATTGGCGTTCACCTGAGACAGATCAACTTTGAAGATTTGCTTGAATTGAGCATCTTCACCCTGCCCGCCATCGCGCTCAATCACCAAAAACTCGTTGGTGTTAATTGGTGTGAAGTCACCAATCGCATGGTTCGGCGCTTCCATTTGGTATAGCCCGACAAGTCCTTCGAAGGCGCTGCTAGCGACATCGAATTCGTAGATCCGCAGCGAGCCGGTAGGGTCGCCTAAGACACTGCCCTCTAGCATGGGGTAGAGGGTTTGGCGATCGGGACTAAAGGCCATGCCTTCGTAGCCACGGGAGCGATTGAGATTGGCGTCTACTTCGCCAGCTAGCACTGCAGGGCTATCTGGCGAATAAACAAAGTCGGCTGCCATCCGCGCTACGACCTCTGCGCCAGTTTCTGGAAAATCGGTAAAGAAGCCGTCTACACCAATTTGAGTGAGCTGAACAAACTCCTGTTCAGGGGTTTGGGGGGTGCCGTCGGCATTGAGGGTTAAAAAGCGTTCTTCATTACGCAGCGTGTAAGGGTGAACCTGCAAGCCAGCCTCGTGGGCATCGTCTACAAAAGAGCCGATTTCGCCCGTGAGCTGGGTGGTGATTTCAGCAACGCCATCGCCGTCACCATCTACCGGGGTTTCCAAAGCTTCGCGGAGCACAAAGTTGTTTTTCCAGGGGCCAGCACCTTCGGCGTATTTGGCGCTAATTACTTTGAGGAAATCAGCATCATCTAGGTCGCTGTATACGGTGGATGCCGACAGTTCATTCTCCACGGCGTCAAGGAAGTCCTGACCGTAGATAGCCGCCAAGTCGTTACCTTGGGCCACGTTGTAGCGGATATCGTAAGGGGCGGAGAAGCCGTCTTCGACGGGGGCATCGGGCAGCGTGTTGCCGTAGAGCTGTACTAGTGGCAAATCACCCAAGCCTTCGGCATCCAGCAAAGATTGCAGTTCAATCAGGTTTTGGAATTCAAAGGACTGAATAAAGATCCGGTTAGGATCGGTGAATCCGGTGGCCTTGAGTGTTTCGATTAAAGGCTCTTCGAGGGAGAGCCCTTGCAGATCAAAGAAGGTGGGGTGCTTGGTTTCAGGGTAGATGCCGATTTGTTTACCGGTGTCTGCCTCAAACTGTTGCACGAGTTCGATGACTTCTTGAAATGTGGGAATTTCAAACTCACCATCAAAGGACGGATCGCGAAAGCTGCGGGGCTGCACAGCGCGAAGCTGCTTAATTTCAGCGAGGGTGAAGTCTTCTGCGAAGTAGGCGGTGATGTCTGTGCCATCTAAGTTCTTGGTGGACTTGCGCTCTTCACCAAAGACTTCGGCCACGTTGGTGGTGTCATCGAGCATCGGTTCATGACGCGCGATCAGCACACCGTCTTTGGTAATCACCAAGTCAGGTTCAACAAAGTCAGCGCCTTGTTCCATGGCAAGCTGGTAGGCCGCTAGGGTGTGCTCGGGGCGATCGCCACTAGCACCGCGATGACCAATCACAATAGGAGCTTGCCCATTCAGCGTCTTGAAGCTAGTGAGGTTCGGCGTAGGAATCGGTGCTTCTAAAAGTTTGCCCGTAGCATCAAAGTGCAAAATAAAGGGGCCAAACTCTTCTCCGATCCAAATTTCACCATTGCCATCAATCGTGAAAGACTCAATGTCGAAGTCAGCGCCTGTGAGGTTGCGCTCAGCGGTATCACCCTGTTGAATGTCGAAAGGAATCAGACCGTCAGGATCACTGAGCTGCACGAAGCCTTGAACGTCAACGCTGCCATCGCCACCTTCAGAACCAGTAAAGTTAGGATCAACCTGATACAGGCGCAGCAAATAGTCAGCGCTATTGGCCTTAGAGCCAAAACCATTGTCAGACAGGAACCAGTAGGCAGAGCCATCGCCACCTGGGGCAAACTGCACACCGCTAAATCCCTGGATCGGCGGGCCTGCAAAGGGGCCGGTGCGACCATTGGCCTCAATGCCTTCACCCGTCGGTGGGCCTTCAGCAAAGGTGTCAGCGGGTAAAGAGGCAAAACCTGCGAGTTCAGCCACCTCAGAAGAGAGGAAGAAAATTTGACCGCCTTCGACCAAGTCAGCATCTGCAATGATGCCGTCGCGCAGGCTATGGGCTTGGACGTTGCCAATAAACAACGTGCCGGGGGTTTCACCAAATAGGGTTGACACATCGATAATGCCGGAAGATTCCCAGTTGCCAATGTCATTGACTCTACCGTTTGTTTGGCCTGCAGGGGTGCCTGTTTCACGGCTCATTTGGACGATGCGGGTGAGTTCTCCCGAGGCGGGATCTAGCTTCCAAATGGAGGCTTCTTCGCCAGAGTCAGCCCCAAACCCATCAAAGGAGCGATCTTCTTGGATGTAAATGAAGCCATCGTCGGCCCAGTCTAGGTTGTCGGGGCTACGGAGACCAAAGTCAGGGCCTTCAAACTGGCCACCTCCGGCATCGTCACCGTCGTAGAGCGCCACAATTTCAGCCGTTGCAGGGGTGCCGTTGGCCTCAAAAGTGGTGTTGATAGTGTAGGTTGTGCCCCAGCTATCGGCAGGGAATAGACTATCACGGCCAGTAGAGGCTAAAACAGCTTGCGTGCCGTTATTGGGGTTGGTCGAAACATCTTCCGGGCGAGAGAATTGAAAGGCTCCGGCTTCGGCAGCCAAAGCATCTTGCTGAGCCTGGGTAGCGAAGCCATCGGCGTCGTAGCCTAGTTCGTCTTGAAGGCTGCCATCGGCGTCAGTATCTACCGCTGTACCGGCTTGATCCAAATCGTAAAAATTAATCGCTACCCAAGCCCCACTGCGGCTCTCGCCTGTACCATTAAACTCTTCGGGCGTCGTTTCACCTGTAGCCGCCGCCCATACATAGAGTTCACCGCCTTTGAGACCATTGCGAGCGAGCAAATCGTCGCTACCGACCTCTTTGCTACCCACGTACATGAGCAAAGGAGCACCGCCGCGGTCATCGCCAATCAGCAGGGCAACTTTGTCAGTCGTGCCCGTATCTAGCTCGGTCACACTCTCCCATGCCGCACGGCCCATCCAAGGCACGGCATACAAGGTGTTTGTAGCAGGATCAATGACAAACTCAGTACCGCCGCTGGTTTCTTCTCCGGTGAAAAACAAACTGTCTACTAGACCGCGACCTTCTCCAAATTGGTTCGCCGCAATGTATTGTGCCGAGCAAAAGCGCTGAAGTCCTTCAAATTCGAGATCAGTAGCTTCGTCAACGATGTCGCCTTGGCGGTTGATAATCGTGTCATAGGCGAGACCCGAATTCACCACCGTACGCGTGGCTTTGTCAATATCAAAAAAGCTGACCCGAGCCCCTGGTAGCTCGGTGCCATTGGCGAGGGTGTAGGCATAGCCCACGTCTGCGGCTAGCTCGTGGTTGACCAAAAGGCGAACGGTATTATCATCTAGCGCATAGGCCCCCATGCCATCGGGAATGCCCGGTGCAAGATAGCCGCTGTCGCTGTCGGCGACAGGGGTTACATCACCCATGGTGATAATGGGATCAACAATATAGCCAGTGCCACCAATACCTTGCATTTGGGCGGGTTGACTGGTATCAAAATTTGCCATTTTTGCAGAACTCCTAAGTTTAATCAATGGTTGGCTGTTCTTTGATGGTTTTAGCCATGGGTTCAGAGATGGGTTCAGAGATGGGTTCAGAATAAACACAGAACAAATATCTTTTGAACAAATACCTTTTGAACCAATATCTTTTGAACCAATGTCTTTTGAACCAATGTCTTTTGAGAACTAGCCTGTCAAAAGCGATCGCAGATGGTGCGTTCATTTCTGCTTTATGCCGTCTGGATCGCCTTAAAACACAGAATTGACACACAGAACAGTCAGGCAATAATGTTCAACATTGCCCTGTCAACACCCCTGTTTTTGGGATTTCCCTTGTTTTGGGATTTCCTTTGTTTTGGAATTAAAAGCCTATTGAGATGAGAAAATTATATTGAGAAAATTAAAGCAACAATTTTATCTTTGCCATTAGGAACCCTCTCACCTAGGGGTTAAGAGAACGATATCGAAGTTTTAAGTGAAATAACTTGTTACATCGATATTTATAGCTGAGCCTAATTGGGCCGATTTTAATCGTGACAACAATATAGAGATATAGACAGGCTGGGAATAAAATTCTCTTAGCCAAATCTAAGTTCGATATGAGGGTCACATGAATCGTTCACGCAAAGGTTAAGGGCGTCATAAGAGACGACTAAAAGTTGATGCCTGATTGCTGTAAAGCAGCCCTTGAATATCTGGGAACAAAGGGTTTGTGAGTTCCCGGAAAAACTCAACAAAACTCTTGAAGGCGTTGAGATCAGGGAATGTGAATTGAATATATTCTTGAATTTCCGTCAAGATCTATGGCTTTGTTGATCTGCGATACATAGTTGCAACAACATACGTTACATAAACAAAAGCAAGAAGATGCCATACCAGGTGCTACCACCCAGAATAGAACAAAGGATGACCCCAGCGGAGCCACCCTTTGTTCTATCCTATAGATCGATCACTGCCAGAGAATGTCGCTAGAGAATGTCGCTAGAGAACAAAACTGGCCTCTGTGACGGTTTCAGCAACAACGCCTTGTAATAAGGTAATGGTGGTGAAGCGATCGCGCGAACCCAAATCACCATTGAGATCAATTTGCACGGCTGCATCAGATCCTAACTGCACAACTTGAATATAGTCATCAAAAGGCGTAGCACTGCCATATCGTCTTAGGTTATTCAAAATGCTGCTGAAATCTATCAGATCAGCGCCTACTTCAAAGTCTGTGATTCGATCAGTACGATCAAACCAATTGTCATAGACAAACCTGTCATTGCCTGCACCGCCAGTTAACAGATCATCGCCCAAGCCACCATTAATGGTGTCATTACCAGCACCACCATTAATCGTATCTCTGCCTAACAGTCCTTTGATCAGATCATTGCCTGCTGTACCCGTCAGTATATCGCGACGGACAGTGCCAACGATTTCTTCTCCAGGCACCACCGGTGACTTTAAATCTAACCCGATGATGATTGGATCATGATCAGATGAACGGAAAGGCGTTTGCCCATCAAACAACGTCGAATCGCGATTAAAGTCTAAATTGTAGTCGAAGGCATCGGGCTCATCCGCATTGATGTGCCATTCTGTTGCACCCGTTACTTGAGAGCGCAAAGCTGCATTCACCAAGCCGTAGTCCAAAGTACCAAGCTGCCCATCAAACACAAAAGAGTAGGCCGACTCAGGACTGTTAATGACATTACTGTAGCCTTGGCCTTCTAAGTATGTTATGGGATCTTCTTGCGCATACGCATTCAAATCACCAATCAACAGAAAGTCAGCATCGCCACTGCCTGTCGGATCAGTTTTGAGCCAGATGTCGAGCGCAGTAGCCGCACGCAAACGAGTGCCGTTAAAGCTGCCTTGACCATCACCAGCATCTGCATCGTCTCCAGAGCCCGTTCCCCCTTTGGATTTGAAATGGTTCACCGCAACCGTAAGGGCTTCGCCCGTGGCAAGCTCTGTAAACGTCACAGCCAGTGAAGCACGGTTTGTATCCACCCCGTCGAACACTGGCCCGCTCAGACCCAACCCAGGTAAATCAGCATCCGACAAAATCTCAACGGTGGTGCCATCGGCAATTTTAACCGCAGACGTTTTATAAATGGCCCCGACGGAAATGGCATCTCCCGTATCGACAAAAGCGACACCTGGATCAACAAAAGCATAGGTGTTGGCCCCAACGGCAGCATTCAGCGCATTGACAATAGTATCGATGGCATACTTGCCATCCCCATTTTGGTCACCCCCAAACTCATTTTCCAGCTCAATTAGCCCGACAATATCTGCATCCGCAGTGATTAAGGTGGTGACGAGCTTCTCTAGCTGACGATCCAATTCTGCTTGGCTGTCAGCACCGCGAGGCGGTAAACCATTCGGCCCGCTGCCCGGATTACCTGATACATCTAGCGTTGTGAAAAAGTTAAGGACATTGAGGCTGACCACTTTGAGATCACCGCCCACATCTTCTGGTGCATTAGGTCTGGCATTAGTCGGCTGAATATCAACCGGGGCAACGGGTTGAATGCGATACTCATCAAAGCCAAAGCTCAAAACACCCGTGAGCCCAGCAATGGTATCGCCACCGCGCAGCGTGTTAGCCGCACTGAGCGGGGCACCGCCCCTGCCCAAAAGGATGGGATTGGGGTTTTGCACCGTTTGCCCATCGTCTAGAACAATGCGGCGTTTAGCAATCTCTGCCTGGTAGGCGGCAAAACCGGCTGCATCAGGCTCGTTAAACTGCGTGTACTGATCTAGCCGACCGTCAGTGCCCGGTGCATTACTAGCACCATTCGAAGAAAGCACAATCTCACCAAAGCGATCTAGATTAAAGTACTCGGTGACAAACAGCGTATCTGGAATCGTGACCTGCATTCCTTCAAACGCTTCGAGATCAGCCACACTATTGACAGGGAAGTTAACCGTCGCTGCTGTCGGCAGCACCTCAGTGCCGACGATGCTAACCGTAACGCCAGTTAATTCGCTCAGGCCGTTAAACTCCGTCACTGTGCCTGTCACCCGTACTTTGTCGCCAATTTGAACATCCACCGCAGGCGCACTGCCATCAAAAATGAATAGCCCTTCAGACGTTGCGGCATCACTGTCGGCATCGGCATCTTCTTCTTGCACAAAAAAGCCATTGAGATCGCCATTCGTGCCGCTAGCGCCATCTTGAAAATCACCGACTACAACAGCTTCAATCGTCACCGTTTGGCCAGCCAAGGGGCTAGCAGCGCCACTGCCTTGAATGGCGTGAATGAATGTCAAGGTATCGCCGCCGCCGCCATTGTCGCTCGTCCCTGCCGTGGGGGTGTTATCTGGGCCCAGATTAAAATCACCAATTGCCCAATCAGCGACTGTGTCGGTATCCACACCTGTCTGGAGACGACGCACACCGGCTGGTAAAAAAGTGCCATCTGGGCCGATCACAGGCGCATTAAAAAAGAATGAATCCTCAGCTTCTCCATCGGTGAGGCCGACCGCATCGATGACGACTTCACTGCCAGAAACCACATTGCCTGTGAGGCTGCTGGTTTCGACCAAAGCAATGGTATAGCTGCTGTTCTCAATAAAGTTAGCCGGAATATCTTGGTTAGGCGTAACGGCGTAGGGACTGCTTTGCAGAATTTGGGTATTGCCTATCAAGAAAAAGCCGTTGTCTCCGATTACCGCATTACTGCCGAGATCAACGCGACTATCGATGGTGCCATTGTTTAAGTCCTCATCGCTTTCCACGACAATAATGCTTAACCCTGCTAAGGATGTGCCTGCTGCCCCAAATAGCTCAATAAATTCGACATCCGTACCTGTGGTACTGCCGAGCACCTCGTTGATCACCAGGCCAGAACCACCACCGCCATCGACGGTAAACGCCGACGACGGTAGCGTTTGTCTGTTGGTGTTGTCACCGCTCCAGTTGCTGCTATCACTAATAGCAGCAAGCAGCTCAGCTTTGCTGCCAGATGTTGGGCCGGTGTAGATGGCGTTGTCAATTTCGTTCAGGGCAATGGCTGTTTCGCCATTGACTAAGCCGATTGGTAAGGCTGATGTATTCGAGCTAGTCGCATCTGTCTGCCAGATACCAGGATTGCCTTCGCTATTGAGCGCGTACAAAAAGACTGGGCTGGTGGCGGCCCCTTGATAGGCAATGATTTGGTCACCGTCGGCGGAAAAGGCAATGCTGCTGACGGTCGGGTTAATGACGGTACCGGCGGCAATATCTGTAGGGGCTGTCCAAGTAAAGGTACCTTCGCTGGCGCGAAAGCTGCCTGAGGCTTGCCAGCCATTGTCTGTAAAGTTGATTTCTGTGCCTGTGGTGAGATCGACTAAGGCGACGAAGGCCAATTCATCAGGGTTATCGAAGTTAAAGCCGATGATGGCGATATCGCCTGCGCTCAAAGTTGTTGCCATTTGCAGTATTTCCTTGGTGTGTGTGTGCCTGAGATCATCTGAGGGTCTCTTGTCTTTAGTGCTTTAGTTCTTTAGTGCTTTAGTGAGGTAGTGCCGGTTAAAAGGAAGGCCGGTTAAGGGGGGGGCCGGTTAAGGGGGGCAGTTAGGCGGCGATGAAGCTAAAGTCATTCGCTCTCAGGCTGCTGGTCTCAATGCCTCGTAGCTCTGCAAGAATTTCGCCTGCAAAGAGGATGGCGTTGCCGCTGAGGGTTAAATCAGCTAGCGTTGTCGCCCCTAAGATCTGTAGGGTGTCGATGCCGATTTCAAAGTCAGTGATGGTGTCGGTGCCTTCGCCTGCAGCCAGGATGAAGGTGTCACGGCCTTGACCACCGGAGAAGTTATCGCCTGTCAAAATGTCGTTGCCGAGACCACCGCGAAGGATATCGTCGCCATCGTCGCCCCAAATTTGGTCATTGCCTGCATCGCCAAACAGACGGTCGTTGCCGGATTTGCCACCGATGCGGTCATTGCCTGCGCCGCCGTAGATCAGATCATCGCCGCCTGCTTCGCCGGTTTGGTGCTGCGACTGTTGCGATCGCCCCTGAGCACATCATCCCCATCACCACCGAGAATCACATCACTGCCGAGCAAGCCTGCCAACAGATCATTACCGCCTAAACCAGCGAGCTTGTTGTCGTTATCATCACCCGTGAACGTATCGTCACGAGTTGAGCCACTGGTGATTGAGCCTTGGGGATTCACCTCAAACTGACTTAAAATTCGCGGCGTTTGATTAACAATCGCGGCTGGATCAGCGAGCAGCTCTGCTTCGGTGTAGCCATCAATGCCCCAAGTGGTCACGGTGAGCTTTTGCGTGATGGGGTCTACCTCAAACTCAGCCCAGCTAGAGCTATGGCCGACGTAGTAGTCACCTTGCAATAACGTGGCATCAATTAGCCCTTCAGCTTGGGGCAGGTTGTTGTCTAGGCCCAGCGGGTCATAGCCCAAGGGAGCCAGCAAGGTACTATCAATCGCAGCTTTGACAAAGTCATCTTTGTCGTTGGCAATATTATCGGCATCAGGGGCAATCGGCAAACTGTCGTAAAAAGCCCTCAGCTCAGGATTACCAGCGGTGAAAAGCTGACCGAGAAATTTACCTGTCGGATCTTCGTAGGCAACTGCGCCCGTAGTAATTTCCCACATGCTCGTGGCGATTTGGGGGCCAAAGGGTGTTTCTTGGTAGGTGAGATTGTTCACCGCCGTCATATGCACGTCGGCGGCAACAAACACTACGTTTTCGATGTTGTTGTCTTCAACAAACTTGAGAATTTCGGTGCGCTCGGCGTTGTAACCTTCGTAGGCATCGGTATTGATGCCGGGAAATAGGTTTTGAATCGGTTCGGGCACCATGACAAATTTCCAGGTGATGCCAGCGGCTTGAGCATTGAGCAGATCTTGTTTGAATTCACTGAGCTGCGCTTGGCCCAAAAGGGTGCGCCCTGGGGTAAAAGTAGCGGCTAAGGTGGCGCCGACCTGGGCCGGATCGGTGAAATCTGTCGGGGCCGGAATGGCCGGATCGCGAAAAGAGCGGGTGTCGAGGATGAAGCTCGCCCCATCGCTACCAAAGGTGTTGTACCGGTAGAGCTTGCGCTCGTTGGCAGTGACCGCATCGCCAGTTTCACCATAGAATTCATCTCTGAGCGGGTTGTATTCTTGAAAGGCTTGCAGCCCATTTTCATACAGGGTGCTGTCGTTAATCAGCGCGTTGGGATCATCTGTGGGGAAGGCCGCAGAAAATCTCGCATCTGTGCCGATGGTTTGACCGCCTGCAAAGTCGTTGGTGACTTCGTGATCGTCAATCGTGGCGTAAATAGCCGTAGAAGCACGAACCTCGGCCCAGAAGTTTTCACCGAATCGGTCGCCGTACACTTCGGCGTGCTTGGCTCGATATTCTTCTAAACTGGTGGCTTGGTCTTTGGGGGTGCCGTCGGGGTTTAGCACCGCAGGCGAATCGTCGTCAGCGTAAATGGTGTCGCCATGGAGCAGGAAAAAATCTAGCGCTTTTTCGGCGACGTTGCTGACGGCTGGGTAAGGGGCAATTTCACCGCGCCAGTCGCCCACAACGCCAAAGTTGAGGCCGTTTTGTTCGCCCAAAGGGGCCGCTGTGGCAAAGCGACCGATTTCGCGATCGCCCCCTGCATCGCTCACCCGGAAAAAGTATTCCGTCCCTGCTGCCAACCCTTCTACATTCACCTTCACAGGCTGATCGATAGCGGTGACCGTGGCGGTGGCGGTGCCTAGGATTTCGCTAAAGTCTTCGCGGGTAGAGTACTCAAACCTAACCGCTCCAGGAAAAGTGCTGCGAGCCCATAGCACAACAGAATTTTGGGTGATATCACCACTGGCGATGCCATTGACCAAAGAATGCGCTTGAGGGTTACGTGGATCGTAGCTGGTTGGGTCAATATCGAGCGGTCTGCCGAGGGAGGTCACAAAAGAATTCGCCACCGACTCCCAAGGAACAAACTTGAAATTGGTGCTGTTGTTTTCAATCTCATCGTCGTTTTCGGCAACGTTTTGGGGATCGTTGGCCCCATCTTGCAGCACCAACAATCCGTTGGGAAAAGCCGAACCCAACGGCACATTGATCACCTCTAGGCCATCGCTTTCGTTGACTTGATCGATGCTGCCATTATCACCGACGATAAAACTCCCCAAGTATTCGTTGGTGCCTTCGCGGCTGAACACGGCATAGGAGGAATCGCCTTGGCTGTTGGCAATTAAGTAGCCGCTGCCGTCTGCGCCGTAGTAAATGCTGAGCCCTTCAATATCGGGGACAAGATAGTCTGCGCCAATCGGCTGGATGACCCGGAAGCTGTCGGTACCGGTTGGTTCGGCGGAAAATTTGAGAATACCGACTTCATTTTCTAACGCGACATAGAGGAAGCCTAGTTCCTGATCGACAACGAGCCCTTCGGATTGAGAATCTGCGGCTGCACCAGTAGGGGTGGGCAAAGCTAGGGTGCGCACTAGCTTTGCGGTGACGGTGCCATTGTCTGCCATCAGTTCTAGCTGGGCGACTTGGTTGCCGTCGGCTTGGGTGACAAAAGCGTAGGCATTGCCAGAAACGGGGCTTTTATAGGTTGCCAAACCGTAGGCCGTGGCTTCGCCGTCGTCTACACCAAAGATGGTCTCTAACATGTTGGCTGAGGTGACATCTTCTAGCTGGCGGGTGTCAGGGTTGATTTTGAAAATCGCTAGGGTGTCATTTTCGCGATCGCTCACCACCGCCAAATCCACCTGAATGCCGTCCAACCCAAAGCCGTACACCACATCAACATTGTTGTAGCGAATATCGCCAAAGGGCGCTGGCAACACCGTTTGCACAATGTTTCCCTGCAGGTCAAAAACGGCCAAACCACCGTCTTTTAAGGTGCCAATCACTAGGCTATGATCACCATTGTCAGGGTTTACCCAAATGGCCGGATCATCAGAATCGCCTAACAGCAAAGGTTCAGGCGCAGAGAGTAACTTTTCTACCGCGATTTGACCCAGTTCAGGCGCAGTCCAATCCCCATCAATTGGGGTGACCGTAATAAATCCAGAGAGGAACTGTCCCCCTTCAGAAGTGGGCGAGACCGCTTCTCCTACAGGTAAATCAAACGGTGTAAACCGCAGTCCTGCGCCGCCGCCAAAGGCTTCCGGCAACGGGCCAAAGTCAATAGTAAACGGTGAAATATCGCTCGCATCCGTAAAAGCAATGCCTTGGATTTCGTCTATGCCGGTTGGAAAGCGCACTGGAATATTAATGCTTAAACCTTCACCTACTGGCAAAATTTGGGCATCGTTGCCTTGGGTGGCCTGAAGCTTAGCGATGAGCTCTACCAAAAACTGTGAACCGATCTCATAGGCTCCGTCGGTGGCACTGCGTTCTGGATCGCTCAAATCAATGCCTGCGCTGATCGCGATCGCCGGAACATCTCGCAGCAAGGCCGTCACCGCCGCACTCACCGTGCCCGAAGAAACCGCCCCCCCTGGGCCAATATTCTCACCTTCATTAATACCTGAAATCACCAAATCAGGTGCTTCACCGCCGAGAACAAAGTCCAGTCCGGCCCAAGTGGTCGTGCGCACCCCCGCATCGACAAACCATTTGTCACCTTCAACATTAGTGATATCCAACGGCTGAAAGATTTTATCGACATCTAGCACCGTGCCAGTGCCGCTTTGTTGTACTTTTGGCCCCACTAGGGTAACCCTATGGCCAGCGGCAACCAGAGCGTTGTACAACACCTCAATGCCAGGGGCATCGAAGCCATCGTCGTTGGTTATTAAAATATTGAGCGGTGTGGCGACGGCATCTGCTGGGGCCGAGGCAAAGCGATCGCTCAGCGTTTGTCTGACGTTGGCGCTGCTCGTCCAGTCGCCATCAATTGGCGTGACCGTGACAAAGTTGGCGAGGAAGTTTTGCCCTTCGGACTCGGGCTCGGTGATCTCTGCTGGTGCGATCGCCACCCCCGAATTGAACAACAGTCCTGGCACACCGGGCGCTAGCTCACCGACAAATAAATCCAACGTGCCCGTTTCGTCAAGCTCAGTGAGTTTCACACCCGCAATATTTTCCACCACAGCCGGGATATTCACATTCAAGCCCACCCCGTCCGGCAATAGGGCGGCATCCGGCTGACGTCTGTTGGCAAGCTGTTGCACTAAGTCCACCACAAAGGTAGCACTGTAGTCATAAGCCTTCTCCAGAGCCACTTCGTCGATATTAAACGCGGCGTCGCGGCGGGTACCTGCACTCACTGCGATCGCCGGAATCCCCGCGCGCGTCGCCGTCGTCGCCGCACTCACCGTGCCTGAAGAAATTGCAATCGGCCCAACATTTTCTCCTTCATTAATGCCCGAAATCACCAGATCCGGCGTTTCACCATTCAGCACAAATCCCAGAGCCGCCAGCGTTGTGGTCACCGGGCTACCGTCTACGTACCACTGATTAGGGGCAAACTCCACCACCTCAGTCGGTCGAAAAATGCGCTCTACATCAATCAAAGTGCCGCGACCACTTTGCGGCTCCTTAGGCGCAACTAACGTCACATTATGGCCTGCAGCCACTAGCGCGTCATACATCACCTCAATGCCTTCAGCATCGAAGCCATCGTCATTCACCAACAAAATAGTTAGCGGCTCAAACGTCGCTAAGCGCCCATCGTCAATGGTATAGGGCGTTTCCACCACAGGTAGCGCCGCAGGAGTCGAGGTGAAATCGACCGCAAAGGCCAAAAATTGCGTCACCTGAGCATCGTTAAAATTGTTGTCACTGGCAATGATCAGCGACTGGCGACCGTCAGCTAGCTTAGGGCCAAACGCTAGCGCTTCCAAATTATCGGGAGCAATGCCCAAATCACGCTCAATATCGAGCAATTCCCGCTTCGTGACCGCTGGGTCAATCGCAAATGGCCCCGGCGCAATCACCTCGCCATCTTCGTCTAAAAGATTTTCTCGAAACAAATCCTCGGTGCCCAGCACGTTGAGTGCCCCTTGCGTCTGAATCTCAAAGAGTTTTACAGTATTACCTTGGCCCACTGAAAAACTCCGCTCTAGCGCCAGCAATGTACCGTTGTTATCAACAGCTAGTAGCTCTACGAGGCCATTATTGCGAAAGCCATCTGCCGGGTCAGGCGCTACCGGAACGGGTGCCACCTCGTAGACAAAAGCAGCCACCGCCGCTTGGGTGGCCAAATCGTACTTGAGAATACGCGATAGACCGGGCTGATCGATATCGGCACTCGGCCCATCTTGATACAGCGTCCCCTCGGTCGCGGTGTAGAGAAATCGCTGATCTGGCGTAATCGTCAAGCTTTCAAACGCTTCGTTGTTGCGGATGCCGCTGGCGCGATCTGCAGTGGGCAAATAGAGTTCAGGAATGGGCAGTTCGCTGATAAAGTCACCCATCAAACTCATTTCTCGAACGAAAGGAGAAATAAGCTGGTTGGCATCTCCTTCAGAAGAGATATACAGCGTTCCTTGCTCAGTCAGCGCGATGCCTTCAGGATCCAACGTACCGCTGACAAACGGTTCACCAGATTTATCGAGCAGCGTCGTCAACGCCGCAAAGGTGATATCGCCGTCATTTAGCACGCCATCGCTCAGATCAATCTGCGCCGTGTAGAAGCGGGCATTGTCACTGCGATCATCTGCCAGGAGATAATAGACGTTGCGGGCAGCATCGTAGGTTAGTCCAGAAAGCCCTCCCACTTCAGTCCCAGCGAAGGTGAGCCCAGTTGGGAACTGAACCTCTCCAATAAAGTCAATGTTTTTGAGTGTGAGGCGATTTGGGTCTACATGCGTAACGTCAAAACTAGACATGACAATTTTCGATTCCATCCAACGTTCAAGAGAGAACATAGGGCGTTGAGGTAAAGATTGGCTTATGAAAAGCTTATTGATTTGCGCTTTATTTTTGCCTGATTACCTGCATTGTTAGCCTGTTTTTGTTGAATGCATCTTGAACAGGAAAGATTTCTATCGCTTCTGTCGAGTCAGTTAGGAGAATATAGCGTTTCTCACTTGGCTAGAGTACAGATATTTTGGTGAAACCTTTGCAGGACAACGGGCCAAGTGAGTAGCCTGTAGCCGTTGGCGTAGCCTCGCCGTCGGCGTTATGCATCCGGTACAGGCTATAGTCATTCTCCTCAAAGAGGTTACGCCAACGCGAGCAGCCTTGACGAGCAGCGGCTAACTCGACGAGCCCAGCAAGAATGCATCCTTAACTTTTGCTATATATGTCACGCTTGTGGCAGGTTTCTGTAGCACGCTTAATCTGTTGATATTGTTTTATTAACCGAACCTTACGCAAAGGTTAGTGCTGTTTCAATATTTGCTGTGTACGTGTAGGCAGATTGCTTCGCAAAGGAATGCTGATTTGCCCTTTATCTTAAGCTTGCCGCTTCTAGACGTGCTACCTCTAGACCTACTGACGCCAACGCTGTGGCAGTCCCTGCTAGGAAAAACTTCTCAGGCCATCACTGTTGCCAGTGTGTTGCTGTTGATAGGTGATTTTGCCTCTACGTTTATCTACCATGTGCCTGAACATGCTTTTGGACGCTTGCACTGCCGGGTACACCATGAAAAAAAGCAAAGTTTTCAACATTATGCTGTGCTTTCTAGGCATCCGCTGGTGATGCTCGATGGTTTGCTAGGGGCGCTGCCCTATATCTTTTTGGCACTGTTGCTGTGGCCAGTGTCGCCGATGGGCACGGCCATCGGCCTATTGTTTGGTGAGTTTCATGTCGTGTGGCGACACACCACCAAAATGGGCTGGCAAACACCAAAGTGGGCGGTCAGTTTATGCCGAGGATTATATATGGTGACGCCTGAAGCCCATTGGATGCATCATGAAAATGGCGCGATCGCATTCGGTGATATCTTCACTTTTTTTGATCATCCTGCCCAGCAGTGGCTACACTTTTTGACCCAGCTCAAAAAACAGTTGAAAAACAGCTCAAAAAATAACTCAAAAAATAACTCAACCAACAGCTCAAAAAATAACTCAACCAACAGCTCAAAAAACAGCTTGAAAGGAAGTTGAATCGTGCGTAACCACGCCTTCAAATCAATGCCCAGATCATTCAATGCCCAGATCATTCGCTCGCCAAGATCATTCAATGCCCAGACCATTCGCTCGCCAAGATTCTTGGGCTAACTCTCTAAAGGCAGCGAAAAACAGTACACGACTATACCTGCTGCATCGACTTCTAAATCGGCATCTAGGACATTGGCCCAGTCTTCTAAATAGTATTTGGCTTCATCTAAAGCAACTTCCGCTAGCATGGCAAACTGAATCGCACTGATTTTGCCGTTGTTGGCGTTGAGAGCCTTGTGAAAAATGAGCTGCAATCGTTTGGCATTGGCGATCTGGCGTTGGCGGAGCATTCCTTGAGAGCTATGGGTTAAATCTTTTAACATCCATAGGGCACCCACTGTCGTTGGTATCCCGACCCACAGTCCTGTCATGAGAATCTTACGTTTTTGAAGAGGGCTCGCCTGACTATCCAAAGCTGTGCCTATCACCCGAGCTGCACAGATTAATCCCAGTAGTAAGCCGATTGCAGAAAGGCCAAACCCAACGATGTGCTTTGACTGAGCCATGATTTTATGGATGAGATCTAGATAGATTAGATCTGATGAGCCACCTAAAAAGATAGTGATACGACAGAGCGCGTCTAGGCTGCAGCGCGAGTCGCCTCCAGCAGTTGAGAAAAATAAAACGGTGCTTTGTTGAGCGATCGCCGTCCAATTGTCCAACCATTGTTTTCTAGCGCCTTCACAACATCCGACTCGCGGTGTAAATACGCCCGAGTGGCTTTGCTTGGCCCAGGGAAAAAATCTCCTACTTTTTTCAGTGTGGCGTAAAAACACGTCTTCGGCGCAAAGCTCAAAATCACCCGCTCAGTCGCTAAAGAACTCAGATGGGCGATCATCGCATCGGCCTTTTCCTGTGGGTAGTGAATCAACACATCTAGGCAGACAACGGTGTGGTAGCGCCCTTGAATATCTTCTAAATCTTTCGCCTCAAATTCAGGCATTTGGGCAGCACTTAACGTCTCTCCTAGGGTCGCCTTGGCACGAAGATTGGCCTCACCTACCATTTTTTCAGAAATGTCACTGGCGTATACCTTGGCCCCCATTTTCGCCAGCGGAATACTCAAGCTGCCTACGCCGCAGCCTGCATCACAAACGGTAATTGCAGATAAATTACCGGCTAAATCACCGGTTAAATCACCATCTTCAGAATCTTCAGAAAACCATGCCAGTACGTTATCAATGGTTTTTGATGGCCAGCGCGGATGTTGATCTGCACCTTGTTGACTTCGCCATCGCCATAGATTCGCTGCCAACGGTCAAAGCCCTTGGCGTTGAAGTATTCGCGGACTATGGTTTTATCGTCTAGCGTTTTATCGTCTAGCGTCTTATTGTCTAGCGTTTGATCATCAAGTGTGGATTGGGTCATAATCGCCGGGAATAGATACGCACAAAATTACGCACAAAATACCTTTATATTCTTGATTCTATTACGTTTTTGAGTCAGCTTGGGCACCGAAAAGAGCTTAAAACAGCTATATTTTCAGTCTTTGCCACTGGAGATGAGGGTTGTCGGCATCTAGATGCCAGCGTAATAACTGGGCTGGGCTACCGACCTCGAAGGTGGGCAGCCCAATCGCCTGACGAGGTGTTTGGCTCACCAGTGCGATCGCCTCCGCTACCGTACAAAACCCCCACTTCACCAAATTTTTGTCCCCTCAATCAGCGGCAGCGTAGTGCCCGATAGCGTGCCGTCAGCCAATCTTGCCGTACCCTCTATCACTTCAATTTGCCTTGTATCCCAAGGATAGACACCATCCGGCAAGCCCAAGGGAGCTAGCGCATCACTGACCAAAAAGAGGCCCCCATTCAGGCCCCCATTCAGGTCATCGGCTAAAGACCCTAGGCGGCCTCGGTTAATGCGCATTAGGACATTCAGCACGGTAGGGCAAATGTGCTGGCCATCAGCGATAAAACCGCAAAACACCCCTGGGTGAGTCAGGGCTGCGCCTAACAAACCGGGCTGACGGTGGTGGAGTGGTGGCATGGCATTAAAAGCGTGGGTAACCATGCTTGCTCCTCGGCTGAAAGCGGCGTTAGCCTGGCCGGCAGTGGCCAGAGAATGGCCTAAGCTGACCGTGATATCGCGATTTTTGAGCCACTCAATCACACCGGTACCCATCTCTATTTCAGGGGCTAAGGTCATAATGCGAACGGTTGGTAACAAATCACCTATGACCGTTTTGAGTGCCTCCAAGGTCAATGGCTGTAAGTATTCTTCAGGGTGCGCACCTCGTTTCGCCCGATTTAAAAATGGCCCTTCCAAATGTACGCCCAAATTTTGGCGCTGCCGTGTTCCGTTGACTGGTTTTGCTGTGCTTGAAAGGTACGAATGGCGGATAGGCTGCTGTGGATATTTTCTAGAGAGGTGGTCACAAGCGTCGGGCAAAAGCCATCAATGCCCTGCTGCCAAAGAAACTCGCAAATAGCGTGGAGTTTGCCCAACTGCGAGGGGCTTAAATCGACAAAAGCTAACCCTAAAGCACCATTGATTTGTAAATCAACAGCACCTAGCGAAATCCAGTCGCCTTTTACATCGATCACGGTTGAACACGATGAGATCACCTGAGCCGCAGCCATGGGCTCAATCGAGTGCACCAGATTATTTTGAATCGTGATTTGGTAAGGCTCTGAATAATCTTTCGAATAGTAATCTTTCGGCTGCAGAGGCAGGTGAGCGTTGAGAATGACAGTACTATCAGACATGGATAAAGCTATTCCAAAATCGAGGTTATGACTACTCCCCAGGCAGGCGGCCCAGCAGGTGGCCAAACAGACAGGCAGCTCGACGTTGGCATTGTGATGGGCAGTGACTCGGATTTGCCGACAATGATGGGTGCGATCGCCATTTGTGAAAAATTCGACATTCCCCACGAAGTCACTATCTTATCGGCCCACCGCACCCCCCAACGCATGGTCACCTACGCTGAAAGTGCCCATACCCGTGGGCTCAAGGTTATTATTGCAGGCGCTGGTGGGGCCGCTCACCTACCCGGCATGGTCGCCGCCCTATCGCCTTTACCAGTGATTGGAGTGCCTGTAAAAACCAGCACCCTTTCCGGCGTAGACTCGCTTTACTCAATTGTGCAAATGCCCGGCGGGATTCCAGTCGCAACCGTTGCCATTGGCAATGCCAAAAATGCAGGGTTGCTAGCCGTGCAAATATTAGCCACCCACGACACAACCTTACTTGAAAAAGTGCTGACCTATCGTCAACAGCTTAAAGCCACAGTAAACGACAAACAACATCAACTGACAGCCCTCGGTGCCCGTCAATATCTCAAGCAGATGATCAACACCTAAAAAATAGGCACTAAAAAATAGGCCAACAAATAGGCATCGAGCCAAGATGAAACCGGATAAGTTGACCGGCACAAGCGCCTTGGGAACCGGCCACAAAATGCCTCAAAAATGCCCCATTTAGCCCCATTTAAAAGTAATTCAGAGCGCTAACTTTCACCCTCCTTGCAAGCTAGGCTCCCCCACTCAAAAGCACCCTAATAACGTTCAAATAACGTTCAAATTAGTCATTGGCTCCATGAACTGATACTCAAGGAAATGAGCGATCAGACAACAAGTTAATCAATATATATTGATGTTGCAATGACAAGACAAAACCGATAAATTGCCTGCCAAAAACAAGACGTTTTGTAAACTTTGTTGACCAAACTGTATAAAAAAGAATTGCTAGAGTGCTTACTCTCGGGTTAAAAGTATCATGCGATACAGAATCACTTGCTCAGAATTGATGGAATAGAGCCCATCAGTTTGACAGGTGTATGGCGGATGAGTAAGTCATTTTTAATGACTGCTCACAGGGGGTAAAAAGCCAAACCAAAAAAAAGCCAAGCTGAAAACAACATTTTTATGTTTGAGATGTTGCTATAGCAATCTCACTTTTATGAGATTGAGGTTAGGTTTCTGTCAACTCCCCTAGTAGCTAATTGATAGCTAACTCATTGATAGCTAATTGATTAGCCGATTGCTCCAATGAGCAACTCCACCAAGCCATGGATTGCTGTCTAAATTGCGTTAGGAACGCTCGACTACAATGTCTAATTTCACAATGAGAAAAAGAAAACAGACCTTAGGTGCACCGTCACCTTGGTCTGCTAATGTCCCTCCGTTTACAGAGATGGCCACCCGAGCGCTAAGCCGCGCTTTTGGTCGTCGATTTGCCTGGGGATGGCTCGCCTGCATTCCCTTAGCTTTCGTAATTGTGGCAACTTGGGGCTTTGCCGCTCACGCCCAAGACGAGGTGGCCGCCGCCGATGTTCAGGTTATTCTTGACAATATCTGGATTGTGGTAGCCGCCATTCTTGTCATTTTCATGAATGCTGGCTTTGGCATGTTAGAGACGGGGTTTTGCCGTCAAAAAAATGCCGTTAACATTCTGGCCAAAAACCTAATCGTATTTGCCTTGGCCACCATTTCCTTTTGGGTACTTGGCTTTGCTTTGGCTTTTGGAGAAGGCAATGGTTTCTTCGGTTTAACCGGATTTTTCCTCGCTGGCTCTGATCCTGCTACACCGACCTATGGCAATCTGACAACCCCCGTATTTTTCCTGTTTCAGGCAGCATTTGCCGGTACGGCTGCCACGATTGTGTCTGGAGCGGTGGCTGAACGGGTAAAGTTCACGAGCTTCATTGTCTTCAGCGTACTGCTGACAGCTATTTCCTATCCTATTACCGCTCACTGGGTTTGGGGCGGTGGCTGGCTGTCTGAAATTCCTTTTTTGGGTGGCGCGGCGTTCAGTGACTTTGCCGGTTCTACGGTAGTCCACTCGGTTGGTGGCTGGGCTGCGCTGATGGGTGCTATCTTCCTCGGCCCTCGCATTGGTAAGTACCAGAATGGTGGCGTCAATGCTATCCCTGGCCACAATATGAGTATTGCAACCTTAGGCTGTCTTATTCTTTGGATTGGCTGGTTTGGATTTAACCCAGGTTCTGAGTTGGCTGCTAGCTTGAATGTCCCTCAGATTGCACTCGTCACCAACCTTGCAGCAGCAGCAGGCGGCATTACCGCAACCTTTACAGCTTGGACACTCAGCGGCAAGCCTGACCTTTCTATGGTCATCAATGGTATTTTGGCTGGCTTAGTCGGGATTACGGCTGGTTGTGGTGGTATTGGCTACTGGGGTGCGGTGATTGTCGGCGGCCTTGCTGGCATCATTGTTGTGCTCTCTGTAGGCTTCTTCGATAGCATCAAAATAGACGACCCGGTCGGTGCCACTTCCGTTCACTTGGTTTGCGGCATCTGGGGTACGTTGGCTGTTGGGCTATTTGATCAGTCTGCTGGTCTGTTTTACGGCGGCGGTATCACTCAGTTGATGGCTCAAATTGTCGGTATCGTGGCAGTTGGCCTATTTACCGTGATTCTCACATCTGTTCTTTGGGTTGTGATTAAGTCGCTCTTTGGTCTACGTGTGAGTTCCGAAGAAGAGCTCAAAGGCTTGGATATTGGCGAACACGGCATGGAAGCTTACAGCGGTTTCCTCAAAGACACGAGTGACATAGGCGGAGTTATCTAGGCGCGAGTGCCTGATGTTTTCCTTGGCTCATTTGCTCTGTCTGGACTCAGTGTTGAGCGAGATGCTGATCTGGTTTTCTGAGCTGGTTTTCTGATTGTGAGAAAATCAGCTCAAAAGAACTCAGCTCAAAAGAACTCAGCTCAAAATGAGTTCAATAGTCTGTTGACAGCACAGAAGATCTTTCATGATTTTCTGTGCTGTCGTTTGTTTAAACCTGAGTCACGCCGAGAACGATAGGTTTTCCGTTGGGAAAACGACGGGTTTCAACTTGGACGTGGTTTTATAGCCTGTACCGGATGCATAACGCCGACGGCGAGGCTACGCCAATGGGCACAAGCACGTCGCTTGGCTTGTTGTCAGGTAGAGGCTTCAGCCAGCGTGCTGTACCTCCGCCAAGCGACCAAAGCTATATTCAAAAGACTCGTTGCTTTTGATGAACTTATGGACGCTTATCCCCAAGCTGGCTGTTATTCTAACGGTACTTATTAAGACACTATAAAAAATAAAAATGGCTTTTTACTGCCATTTCGTTTAAGGGTTTTTTGGGGAATCATCGGTAGTCATCGTCCTATGGGCAATCCAACTTCCATTGTGGAAGAGTTATTTGAGGCGCATCCTAAGCTGCGTGCTCAAATGTATTTTAAAACTTCGCTAACGGCGCTCTCCCATGCCATGGAAGATCAGGTCTTGGCAGGGACGGAGCGGCCTTTAATTATTGCCAGTTTCCAGCAAGAGCGGTTCTATCGCCAAGAGGCTAATCGTTACGAGCGAATTGGTGGCCTGAGCGATCAGGTGTATGTGCTGTCGGCAGCGGAAACTCAGTTTAGTGAGTCGGTGGATAGCTACGAAAAAATCCATTTTGACGAGGAGGATGCCTTGACGCAGGAGTGGCATTTGGTGGTGCTTGGCAAGCATTACTGTGCCGCTTTGATTTGCCGCGAGCATCAAATTTCGGAGGAGCGCCCAGTCTCGATCGGGATGAGTGATGGGGATGCCAGCGTACCAGCATGGTCTGCGTTGCCGCCAAATTTGGATCAAACTCGGCGGTTTGAGGGGGTTTGGACGCTAGATCGGCAGGTGAGCCTGCGGGCGGCTGATTTACTGCTAGATCGCATTCAAACCTATCGGCCAGAGCTAGCCGATAAGATTAACGTGGCCAGATCGCGGTTTATTCCGCCGGTTGTCAGTACGGATTTAGAGGTGGAAACCGATCCGTTTGCCCAACGTCTGATTACCTATTTGCAGGCAGGCCAGTATAAGCAGTTAAAAGCGTACCGGGCGATCGCCTTCAAGAGCAAAGAGCCCGCTTGATTAATTCCATTACCGCAGCGATTCGCCAGTCGTTAAATCCTTCTGAAATATTTGCGATCGCAGTCCAAGAACTCGGCAAAGTCTTAGTCATTGGCCGCTGCATCATTTACCGCTGTACCGATAACGACGCCGACGCCACCATTCACCATGAGTACCGTCAGCCCGAGCTCAATTCCCTTGAGGGCGCCACTTGGCCCCTCACCGACAACCCCTTATATCAGTGGGTAAAAAGCCACCAAAGCACCCTGGCCATTGATGATGTCGATGGCGAAACCGTCCAAGGCATTGAGCTAGCAAGCATGATCCTCCGGCTGCGCCGTTGGCAAATTCAGGGCTGCCTACTGGTACCGCTAGTTCACCAAAACCGGCTGTTAGGCATGGTAGAACTGCATCTCAACAGCAGCAACCGCCACCACTGGAGTGACGATGAAATTATGCTCACAGAGGCGATCGCCAATCAGCTCAGCGTCGCCCTTATCCAGGCCGAAGCCTATGCCAACCTCGGCCAACTCAACCAGCAACTGGCCGATTTAGAGCGCACCCGCAGCAACTTGATCGCCATCACCGGCCATGAATTGCGCACCCCCCTTTCGACCATTCGTGTATGCCTAGAGAGCCTGCTGAGCGAACCTGATATGGACACCGACATGCGGCAGGTCATGCTCGATACGGCCCTCACTGACGCCGAGCGGATGCGCAAACTCGTGCAAGATTTCCTCACCCTTTCTCGCCTCGAGAGCCGCCGCGTAGAGTGGAATCTCGAATCGCTGTCGCTGCAAGAATGCGTAGACTTGGCGCTGAGCAGCCTGCGCTGGCAAAACTGTGCCCATGCAGCCCCGTCCATGCGCATCGAAACCAACATCAGCGACAACCTGCCTCTGGTACGAGCCGACGGCGAGTGGATTGTAGAAGTGCTCTCAAAACTGCTCGACAACGCCTGCAAGTTTACAGAAGCCAATGGCCAAGTCACCATCGAGGCCAAAAGCCTCGACTCAAATGCAGTCGAAGTCACCGTCAGCGATACCGGACGGGGAATTGAAGCTGGCCGCTTGCAAACAGTCTTTGAACGGTTCTATCAAGAAGAAGGAGCCCTAAGGCGCTCCGTTGGCGGCACCGGCCTAGGGCTAGCCATTTGCCAGCAAATTATCGAAGGGCTAGGCGGTCAAATTTGGGCCACCTCTGGGGGCAAAAACCAGGGCACGCAAATTCATTTCACCCTACCAGCGGTCAGTCGGCCAACAACGCCCAAACGCTACAGCAAAAGTAAACGCCTGCCGAAAAAAGCAAACCGCACCGCCCAAAGCAGCGCAAAAGGCGACGCCAAAATAGGCCTCCCCTCAACCCAAAACCGCCGCAAAACCAGCCAAAAGTCCTAACCTTTAAGTCGGAAGCTTACAATCTATCCAGAGATAGACTCGCTCCAACCATCGGGTCAGCACTAGCAGCAAACATTCACCAACGACCCATGAACCTTGCGCATAAACCGACCTGATCAGCCCAGCCCCTAGGCCATCACGACGGCACATTTAAAGAACTATTACGCTTCGTATCTTGCCTGTAAAAGTGGCCACGGGGCGATGCTACGATCCCAATCAGCTAAGAAGTGAGAGAATTTCATTCATGGCAGAAACGTTAACTGGTTCGATGCCCAAATTCGGAGGCAGCACCGGCGGTCTCCTAACTAAGGCCGCTGTTGAAGAAAAATACGCAATTACCTGGACATCCAGCAAAGAGCAAGTCTTTGAAATGCCGACAGGTGGCGCTGCCACTATGAATGAAGGCGAGAATTTGCTGTATTTAGCCCGCAAAGAGCAGTGCTTAGCCCTAGGTGCCCAGCTCAGGACTAAGTTCAAGCCCAAAATTACTGACTACAAAATCTATCGAGTATTGCCCAACGGCGAGACTACTTTCTTGCACCCTGCAGACGGTGTCTTTCCTGAAAAGGTCAATGAAGGGCGCGAATACAATGGGAAAAAGGATCGTAGCATTGGCGAAAATCCTAATCCTGCAACCATTAAGTTCAGTGGGAAAGAGCCTTACGAGGTTTAGCGCCCCAAGAGGTTTAGCACCCTAAGAGGTTTAGCACCCTAAGAGGTTTAGCACCCTAAGAGGTTTAGCGCTCTAGGTGATTAACACCCTAGGTTAGTAGTCTTCCTCCCTTGGCAGCTTATTAGCCTTTGTTGATCTCCCTTTGTCGATACCTTTGTTGATCGTAGCAAATTAAACTCAGATGGAAGGGTAGCTCTAGTAGCTGCCCTTTTGTTTTAGTCCTTCTTGTTTTAGTCCTTCTTGTTTCGGTCTGCTATCCATTCCCTGCAAACATTTCCCTACAAACATTTCCCTACAAACATTTTCGTTCGACAATTTCTCTTTGTAATTTCTCTTTATAGTTTCTCTTTGTAATAGTTTCTCTTTGTACGTTTTCTCTTCTACGATAAAAGCGATGCGGGCGATAAAAGCGATGCGGGTTCATTTTTTTTGGCATTGATCGCGAGTATCAGACACCCCTTTACACGCCTTTACCTTTACACATCTTCACAAAAGAGACTATAAGAGACTCTGCCTTGTTTTTACCCCACCTTCGGCATTACGTATCCTAGCTAGCTCCTTAGCGCTCTATGCGTCAACGGTTTTACTGAATGAAAAACGTACAGCGCTAAGTGTCCCAAGCCACAACAGACATAGTTGCCCAAAACCCATGATTTTTCCAGACTTCGAGACTTTCTGTGAGCTTGCAGAACAGGGCAATTTTGTCCCGGTATATCAAGAGTGGGTCGCCGATCTCGATACCCCAGTTTCGGCTTGGTATAAAGTCTGTGCAGGTCAACCTTACAACTTTTTGTTGGAATCTGTAGAAGGTGGCGAAACCTTAGGTCGCTACAGCTTTTTGGGCTGTGATCCGCTGTGGGTACTCGAGTCGAAAGGGAGTATCACGACCCAAACCTTTCGGGATGCCAGTGCCCGCAGACTCGAAGGCAATCCCTTTGACATTTTGCAAGATTGCTTAGCGCCTTTGCAGCCGGTTCGGCTGCCGCAGCTACCGCCCGGTATAGGCGGGCTATTTGGGTTTTGGGGCTATGAGCTGATCGAATGGATTGAGCCGACGGTCACGACCTATGGCCGCCGTGAGGATGATTTGCCAGATGGGCTGTGGATGCAGATGGATAATCTGTTGATCTTTGATCAGGTGAAGCGGAAGG
The DNA here is from genome assembly GCA_012033015.1 of Phormidesmis sp. RL_2_1. GTDB lineage: Bacteria > Cyanobacteriota > Cyanobacteriia > Phormidesmidales > Phormidesmidaceae > Phormidesmis. The sequence continues at coordinate 23,741 of JAAUPS010000010.1, read as the reverse complement.
TGTGGGCGATCGCCTATGCAGATTTGCGAGATCCGACACTCGATTTACGGCTGGCCTACCAAGGGGCGTGCGATCGCGTCACCAACCTAGTCAGCAAACTTTGCCTCCCCCTTAGCGCCAAAGATACCCTCTTAGAATGGACATCGCCTGAAGCCAGCACTGCTCCCCCATTGGCCTATAGCAGCAACCGCACCCGCGAGGAATTTTGCGCCTGTGTCGAAAGAGCCAAGGCACACATTCGCGCAGGCGACATTTTTTCAAGTCGTCGCTTCTCAAAGGCTGCAAGCCAGCTACAGCGGCGATCCTTTTGATCTGTATCGCTCTCTGCGACTGGTCAACCCCTCCCCCTACATGTGCTACTTCAACTTCAGCGGTTGGCAGCTCATTGGCTCTAGCCCCGAAGTCATGGTCAAAGCCACCCGTAAACCAGGCGAAAACAGCTCCGGTAGCACCACCATGCAGGCCACCCTTCGCCCCATCGCCGGAACACGCCCTAGAGGCAAAACCCCTGCCGAAGATGCCGAATATGCCGCTGACTTACTCGCTGATCCGAAAGAAGTGGCTGAGCACGTCATGCTAGTCGATTTGGGCCGCAACGATCTAGGCCGCGTGTGCAGCAGCGGCACCGTCGTCGTTGATGAGCTGATGGTCATCGAAAACTACTCCCATGTGATGCACATTGTCAGCAATGTGGTCGGCGACTTAGCCCCTGACAAAACCGCCTGGGACTTACTCACCGCCAGCTTCCCCGCTGGCACCGTCAGCGGCGCACCCAAAATTCGCGCCATGCAAATTATCAACGAGCTGGAACCCGACCGCCGCGGCCCCTACTCCGGCGTCTATGGCTACTACGACTTCGAAGGTCAACTCAACAGCGCCATCACCATCCGTACCATGGTTGTTCAGTCCGCTGAAGATGGCAGCCAAACCATTAGTGTCCAAGCCGGAGCTGGGTTAGTGGCTGACTCCATACCTGAAAGTGAGTATCAAGAAACGCTGAACAAAGCAAAGGGGATGTTGGAAGCCGTACGATGCTTAAGTGTCAGTCGAAGCGACCAAGATTAAGCTCTCAGCAACCCTCCGTCGTTTATCGCAAAATAAGGATGCATTCTGACTTTGCGATAACTAACTCGACAGAGCCTATAGTAGTTCGTCCAGAAAAGAACCAACTATTTTGGGGATTGCTGGGCTTGTTGCCGCATGGCTTCAATAATTTTGCCGTTTGCCTTGGGAAAAGGATATTCATCAATTTCGTCGAGGGTGACCCATTTGACTTCATCGCATTCGATGGGCTGAGGCTCGCCGCTGAGGTGCCGACAGTTGAATACGTTAAGGGTGACTTTGAAGTGGGTGTAAGCGTGCTCAATGGTAATGAGGCGACTGCCCACTTCTATCTCAATGCCTAGCTCTTCTGTTATCTCCCGACGAATGCACTCTTCTACACTTTCACCGGGCTCAATTTTGCCACCCGGAAATTCCCATAGGCCACCAAGCAAGCCTTCCTGTTTGCGACGATCAATCAAAATATTGCCTTGGGCGTCAGTAATCACGGCGACGCCAATGTGTTTGTGAGGAATGGGCTGGCGAGATTCTGTCATGGGAAATTGGGATACAGCATTTTGATTGTACGCTGCGCAGTGGGTTTGCCAAGGGCATCGTAGGCAGGCAGGCTGGTGACGAGTACATAAGGTCGCACCTAAATCCATGATGGCTTGGTTGAAGTTTCTAGGCTGCTGCGGATCGAGGAGTTGTTCAGAGATGTGCCAAAGCTGGTCAAGCGCCCTGTTAGGAACAGCCGGGAAAGCAACCATGCGGGCAATGACTCGTTTGACATTGCCGTCGAGAATAGCTGTAGGGAGGTTAAAGGCAGCGCTGAGGATGCCGCCTGCAGTGGTGCGGCCAATCCCTTTGAGCTTTTGAGCATCTGCCAAAGTACGAGGAAACTGGCCACCATACTCGTACACTATCTGCTGAGCTGCTTTGTGTAAATTTCTAGCGCGTGCGTAGTAGCCTAGCCCCTCCCACAGTTTCAGTACCGTTTGCTGATCGGCGGCTGCCAAGGCTTCTATGGTAGAAAATTTATCTAGCCAGCGCTCGTAGTAGGGAATGACCGTTTTCACCTGAGTCTGCTGCAGCATGATTTCCGAAATCCAGATCGCATAGGGATCTCGACTATGTCTCCAAGGCAGATCACGGCCCTGATCGGCGTACCAAGTGAGAAGCTCTCGCCGTAAGTCAAAAACCGTTGCCTGAGACAGCATAAAGCTCGGTAGACCTTGATCTACCGAGCTTTTACGAGGTGATTGTCCAGAAGATGACTGTATTAGCAATGACTGTACAAAAGCTGTGCGGGGGCACAAGGGTCAAGGCGATGAGCGATGGATGCTGATCCTTACGGCGGCGGATCCTTACTGCGGCGGCTCCTTACGGCGGCTACCTATAACAGCGATGGCTGATTACGCCTGGTTATCTGACGTACTATCGAATGAGCCCATGAACTGCTCTTCAAAAGCCAGCCGTTGCTCAGCGCCCCGCAAAAAGTATCCGCTCATCATGGCAGAAGCTAGCAAGCGTCCTAAATTTTCTCGGTTGGTGGTGACAGATACATCGAACTGACCAGAGGGCAGGCCACCTAGGAGACCAATGACGTTATGCTCCATGACTTGCATGACTTCGTTGGAGTCTGGGCGCGATAGCTGGCTAATGGTTTCTTCGTCCATGGTTCTGACGTAGCTGAGCAGCGCATTTTCTTTGGCAGAGTTAGAGTTCATAAATTCTGGCAGTTTCCCGGTGACGTTGTCCATGCTGATACCTTCTGTCCTTTAGAGTTGGGGCTAACAGAGTTGGAGCTAACAGACTAGAACGCAATTTTTGGGTTGGGCTAGCCTTTTTTCAAATAAGGACTAAAAAAGAGACGATGCCCTTTGACGTATCCAGCTCCTATGTGTTCTAAAGCTTTGTATTGCTTTCTAGATGACCTTAATGTAACAAGCTGATTTACCTTCGCCTATGGGGTGAAACCGAATGGCAACCGAACTTTTGCATTGGATAGGTAGAACGTGAAGATTACCAGGTGGGGTCGGTAAGCAAATTGATTTCTAGAAGGTCTAGATGGGCCGGATCTGGCTGGGCCAAATCTGAAGTAGCTGGTTCTGGCTGGGCTGGCGCTTTAGCTGGTACCGTATTTGGCACTTTACTTGGCACTTTACTTGGCACTGTACTCAGGCAGGCCAGTATGGGTTCTTCTTCACCAGCGAGTTCTACTTCGCAGGCGTGGCAAGATCCCATCAAACAGCCAGTTGAAATATGTACCCCTGCTCGAGCAGCTACATCTAGTAGCGCTTCTCCAACTTTCGCGGTAACGATTACATCATCAGGCAAGAAATGAACTTTTACCGTTGTCATTTACACAATCCGCCTCTGATTTTCTGTAGCTTCTATCTGTGCTGTCATCTATGCCCTGAGCATAGCAACTAGCGTATGGTGGGCATCAGCGGCGTCTTTGAGTTCGTGGTCAAAGGCGATGCGCACGCATAGGGTTTCACCGTTGACTTGTGCATCTAAATCCATACCCTTGTGATCAATGGCTGTTAGGATTGCAGCGGTGGCTGCCTGCTGGTGGCCATATTTGTGGACGTAGGTGAGGACGGCTTCGGCATGATCTTTATTCATATGTTTACAGATGCGATCGCTCACTTGGCTCGTAATTTTTTCTGACTTTTGTGATTCCGTCATTTTCTTTTATCCCCTGGGGCACTACAATCCCAACAATCCCAACCGCTCATTCCGGCCAATTTATAGATAATACGTCATTTTTCATGAACGTCAGTGCGCCTACAACGTCACTTTCCTCGGCTGTCGCCCTGCCTGCGTATGCCCACCCATGGCCCACGGGCTACATCTTCACGAGCCTAGGAGCACATCTGACCTACCGTGTCATCGGCCCTTGCTGTCGCCTATATGATCGTGAGCAACTCCCTTGGCCCTGCTGCCGCATCCAATGGCATAGCAAAGAGCCGAGCTGGCGGCGCATTGGCCGTCGGTTTATCGCTGACTTAGCTACTCGTACGCACCCCTCCTACTGTGTCGAAATCGTCGGTCAAAGCTATCGGAGCGAGCCTATGATTATGACGATTTACACCGATACCCTGCCTACCGAACTGAAGAACTGGTGGCATACGAAGCAACTGACTCAGCGCTGATGAGTCAAGGGCTCTGCTGAGTGGTCTTTTGATTGGTGAGTGGTCTTTTGAGCGGGCCGTTGATTGGGCTGGCGTGACCTTGCTCGATGCTCACCCCACTTGATTATCGCCTGATATATCTTGGGGTACCTGTAAGAAACCCTGGTAAGAACCGCTGTAAGACCTGAGCAAGAGAATTTTTTTAGCGCTGATCGTCAATTTCTTCGGGTACGGCTACGCTACAGCCTCGGCGATACTCAATGCCTGACCAAGTTAATGCGCCACACAGGCTCGCTGTTGAAAAATCTGCAGCGATAAATAAGGTATCGCGCATGTCAGCGTCATCGAGCTTGGTGTTGGTCAAGATGGCACCATCGATGTAAGACTCGCGCAGGTCGGCTTGCATCATTGAGGCGTTGGTTAAATCAGTGCGATCAAAAATGGCATAGCGTAAGTCAGCACCATCCATTACAGTACCGCGAGCACTGGCATAGCCTAAGTTGACATCGACCATGTTGGCACCGTTGAGCTGGGCACCGTCTAAATTGGCATAGTAAAAATTAGCGCCTTCTAAGTCAGCACCGTTGAGGTTAGCGCCAGAGAGATCTAGCCGCCGTAAGTCAGCTTCGTGCAGGTCGCAACCCTCGCATTCGTTGGTTTCAATGAGTCTTTTAATCGCGGCTTCATCGGCGGCCTGAGCGGGCTGAATGAGGGCCAGCGTACTGAGTAAGGTGCCGATGGAGAGGGCACCGGAGATTGTGCCGACTGTGAAAGCGACCCTGACGCGATCGCACTTACGGATTAAATCAATTATTCCTGTATGCATAGCGCAAGACGACCTCTCAGGTTTGTTCTATCACTTCGTTCTATGGTGTCAGACACTGTAGGAAAGTGGCAAGAGCTAGCTGCAAAAACTCACATACTACTGACACACTAAATCAGTCATTTTCCCGATGCCTGATACGACAACACCAACCTCTCTCTTGATCTGTTTCAGTATACCCACTGAGGTTATTGCTTCAAAGTGTTCTCGAACAGTTTTAGAAGGGGGTTGTAGAGGGTTTGAACCGCTATTTCAAGGGGTTCATTCAATTTTGTTTTAAGATGATTGACGCAAATTCACAGGTATTGTGTGAACGGGCTAGTTTGTGAACGGTCTAGCTTGTGAACGGTCTAGCTTGTGAACGGTCTAGCTTGTGAACGGTCTAGCTTGTGAACGGGCTAAAAATAACAGTCTCAACCGGAAACTCAACAAAGAATCCTCAACATCTTCTCGAAATCCACACATTTTCGAATGATAACTATATCTTTATGTCGGATTTTTGTGTCGGGTGCTGACGTTGTCCGCTGTCGCCAATCATTCGCCGATCATTGTGAAATCTACTGTTTAAGGACATGCAAAAGATGAAATCATTTCGCCTATCTATCGCTGCGCTGGCAACGGCTGCGATCGCCATTACGACCAGCCAAGCCCCTTCAGTGTTGGCCCAAGTGCAGCCTATCGCTAACGCGATTCAGCTCGCACAAGCGTCACCTTTTGGAATGCAAGAAACCGATCAGGCGCCCTTTATCCTGGTTTCCAATCCAACCAGTCGTCTCGGTGGCACCCAGCGTTATGGCTTGATGATCATTGAACAAAAAGCCGCCCAACCCCCTTGCTTTAGCACCGTTGGCTCTAGTCCCACTGTCGTGCTGCCGCTGCTAGCACAGATGGCTGACTTCTCTGGAATCTGCGGTCGTAGCACAGACACTAACGGCTACCTTATCCGCACAGCAGGTTCAGATATTAAGTACGATCCGGTACTAGAACAGGAAGGCAATGTGCTCGTTTTGTACGCTAAGCCCACGCCCTTTGCCGGTGCAGGGGCGCAAAAATTTAAGATTGGTCAAACTGACGGCATTGCCCCCAGCGGATTTACCAAAGTGTTTTTAAATCCAGGCTGGCGACTGACCCGCCAAACCTTTGACGGACGCACCACAGGCCGCACCTATTTAGCAAATGACCTCAGCGTGGCGCAGTTGATTCAGCAAGGCGGTGGAGAGGTGGTGCAGCCGACGCCCACACCAACGCCTACGCCAACACCCACACCGCCTACGGCAACTTTCCGAGATGTCGCCGGTGATACCTACGCCGCTGAAATCAACCGAGCGTTGCAGCTAGGCTTTGTCTCAGGCTTTCCTGAAGATAATACGTTCCGCCCAAGAGCTTCTTTAACGCGTGAGCAGGTGGTTTCGATGGCGATCGAAGCGTTGGGTGAAGCGGCTAACTTACCGACAGCGACGGCTGCCCCTTATCCTGATGTGGCTGCTAATCGCTGGAGCGCCGCCAAAATTAAGAAGGCGCAGGATCTAGGGATAGTGACGGGTTACCCCGATGGTACCTTTAAGCCCACACAAGAAGTGACTCGCGCTGAACTGATTGCCATTGTCAATAAAGCAGCGCTCTACAAAAATGGGGTAACAGCGCTTACGCCAAACCGATCGGCGCAAACTTTCAGCGATATTCAAGGGCATTGGGCGCAAGCGCAGATCACAGGATTATCTTCATACTGCGGTGTCGCGACATCCCTTAATGAAACGGGTAACCGTTTTGAGCCCAACCAGTCTGCCCAGCGTAACTATGCGGCTGCAGCGATGGTGCGCTTGCTTGACTGCTCGCCTAATGCTGCGCTGTAGCGCCCACGACATCAGCCGCTCTAACCACATAACACAGTCAGGATGCATTCCTTACTGTGTCGTGGTGAGCATTCCTTAGCGCCGCGACGCAGGGTCTCCCCGCTGCTGGTTAGCCGCTGCTAGCGATGGCTAGCAGCGGCTAACTCATACTCATTATTTGGTTATTTGGAACCTTTAAGTAGGCCATAGCGGATGAGGCCCCGTTGGAAGCCAGTGGTCATCAGTGCGATCGCAACTGTCCCCTTGATAGTTTCTGAGCCCGCTTGCAAAATGCCTGCCATCACCTGCGGATCTAAGGCTGATTGCACAACCGCCTGCCAAAAGAACGCCACCTGAGTAGACCAATCTGCCGTTGATAGCTCAGTAAAGCCAATTTCAGCAGCAATATCGCCATACTCTGCCAGCGAAATCACATAGGGCAAATGATAAAGCTGATAAAGCTGGTTGAGATGCCTTTGTTCACTATGGGTGAGTGGCCCAGCCAAATTATCAGTGCCGCGATGGCACCAAGTTGCCATCAAAAACGTGCCCTGTGGCTTAAGCAGACGGTAGCACTCTTGCAAAAAGCCCTGCTTATCAGGCATGTGTTCGCCACTCTCCATTGACCAAATAAAATCAAAATAATTATCGGGGAAGGGCGTTGCCAATGCGTCAGTGACCTGAAACTGAACAGCAGGCGAAGTTGGCGGCCTATCGAAATGCTCCCACTCCTGCAAGGCAATGCCTTGCTCAGTTGCTCTCTCACCCGCTCGACGAGCCTGCACCGGGCTAAGGGTAATGCCTACCGCATTGGCCGCAAACTTATCGGCCAAGTATAGGGTGCTGCCACCAATGCCACAGCCCACATCTAAAATAGTTTGGGCCGAATTTACCCCTGCCCAAGCCAGCAATTCTTCTATGAGATCGATTTGAGCCTGACGGCGGTCTTTTTTATGCTGACCGTTTAGGCCATAGTAGCCATGATGCATATGTTCCCCCCAGGTACGCTCCCATAGGGGGGAAGACTCGTCATAAAACTGCTGAATTTTATCAGCGATAGATGTAGTCATTGATATGTAGCAGCCTCGTGTAATCAGCCAAAAGCCAGAGAACTCATTTTAGAGTAAGAACGCTGATCGGCTGACGATTGGCAGCCTGAGGTGGCCTAAGCACCTCAAGTGGCTTACCCAGACAAAGTAATGACTATTTGTCCTAACTAACTCACTCGACAGGAGCTATAGAAGCTATAGCGTTTCTCACTTGGCTAGAGTACAGATATTTTGGTGAAACCTTTGCAGGACAACGGGCCAAGTGAGTAGCCTGTAGCGAATACATCCGGTACAGGCTATATTGCTAGGCCAAAGACAATGGCTTCTATGGCTGAGCAAAACAACGGCTGAATGGCTGAACAAACATTAGAAAAGCGCACATAGCCGTTGTCGCATAACGGTTTTAGCGTTGACGTCACCTCTTGTGCAGTAGACTCACATATGTAGTAATTTGTGTGCGCCAACCTATGTACTGCGATATAACGCTATGACCGTTTCTAGAACCATTTGTATTGGCTTTTTAGCGCTGATCATGGCAGGCACGCTATTGCTGATGTTGCCAGTATCTTTGGTCAGTGGTAGCTGGAATAGTCCACTGACGGCTCTGTTTACCGCGACCTCGGCGGTATGTGTGACGGGCCTAATTGTGGTAGATACCGGCACCTATTTCTCATCGTTTGGACAGGTGGTGATTTTGGCGTTGATTCAGCTAGGTGGCTTAGGCTACATGGCGGCAACGACTTTGCTGCTACTGCTCATCGGTCGGCGCTTAGGCCTCAAAGATAGGCTGGCGATTCAGCAGGCGATGGAAACAGCCGAGCTTGCCAATGTGAAAGCGCTGCTGATTTCAATTCTGTCGATGGTGCTAATTTTTGAGCTAACAGGCACATTTTGCCTGATGCCGACATTTGTTGAAGACTTTAGTCCAGGGCGATCGCTGTGGCTATCTGTCTTCCATAGCATCAGCGCATTCAATAATGCTGGGTTTAGTCTATTTCCCGATAGCTTAGTGGGCTATGCCGAAAATACTTGGCCCATGGCGGTTATTTCAGCCTTAATTATCATTGGCGGCATTGGCTATCAGGTCATTATGGAGGCATTTCTCTGGACGCGTAGTCGCATGATGCGCCGCAAGGAGCGCACCGTTTTTTCGCTTCATTTCAAAATTGTCACCAGCACCACCTTCGCTCTTTTATTGCTAGGGACAGTCGCCTTTTTGTTTATTGAATTTGATAATCCAGATACCCTAGGCGGGAAAAGCTTAGGGATCAAAGCCTGCTAGCAGGGTTTCAGTCGGTGGTGATGCGGACTGCTGGCTTTAACTCGATTGATATTGGCGCGATGGAAACCAGTTCACTATTTATGGCGATCGCCCTGATGTTTGTCGGTGCAAGTCCAGGCAGCACGGGCGGCGGCATTAAAACCACCACCGCTCGAATCTTGCTCGTATGCACCCACGCTGCTTTGCGCGGCAAAGAAGAAGTCAACTGCTACCAGCGGCAAATTCCTCTTCCCCGTGTCCTCAAAGCCCTATCGGTTGTTGTGGCCTCAGCGATTAGCGTCATTATCGTCACCACCTGCATCTCTTTGAGCGATCCCGGTATCACGTTCATCAGTCTCTTATTTGAAACCGTCTCAGCTTTTGCGACTGTGGGTGTGTCAACTGGCATCACCGCTAGCCTGTCTACCCTAGGTCAACTCTTTATTATCGCCATCATGTACATTGGTCGGGTCGGCATCCTCATTCTCATGTCTGCGATACTCGGTGATCCTAGTCCTAGCGCCATCCACTTCCCCGAAGAAGATTTGCTCACAGGCTAAAGCAATTTTATAAAGATAGAGAAGTTGATCCGGCAACCGAGAAGCTTTTAATGATGCCAAACTACATGCCAAACTTTGCAGAGGAATTAACGGCGGCTAAGAAAGAAGTGGACGCAGGCGAAGGCTATGCACCTGCAGTCAAGCGACCCAAGCTATATAGCCTGTACCGGATGCATTCACTACAGGCTACTCACTTGGCCCGTTGTTCTGTAAAGGTTTCACCAAAATATCTGTACTCTAGCCAAGTGAGAAACGCTATAGTAATTGGCTCGGGAATTGTCCAGGCATATCACTATCGCATCATCACGCAAAATAAAACAGAGGTTCTCTCACTGAGAGAACCTCTGTTACTTAGAACGTCTACTTAAACCGTCTACTTAAACCGTCTACTTAAACCGTCAAAACTGACTTGCGCTCCAAGAAATGCGATCCAAGAAAAACGAAAAAACAGTCGTTTAGCCTTCAGTGGCAAGCTCGGTACTACCACGACGACGACCGCCGGTCAGGCTATTAAACAGCATGACACCAATCGCCTTGATCAAGTTGCCTTCCAGCTCTTGGAAGAGTTCCATATTGAGGCCAAAAGCACTGTTTGCTTCTTCGACAATGGCATCTGCTGTGGCCTCATCGACAGGAGCTTCGCCCAGAGAAGCACGATACTTATTTTTAAAGGCTTTCTCATCTGTGATAGTGGGGAACTCATAGAAGGCAACGCCATCGCTGCCTGATAGGTTCATGGCCCGTTGAGAGATGGTTTTGAGGATTTGACCACCGGAGAGATCGCCCAAATAGCGGGTATAGGAGTGGCCCACTAGCAGCTCAGGCTGATTTGCTGAAATCTCACGGATGCGATCGACGTACTTTTTGCCGCCTTTAGAAAGAACAATCTGATCGCGCCAGTTGGGGCCGTAGTAAAAGGCTAAGTCTGTTTCTAAGCTTTCCTTACGGTTGAGTTCAGGGAAATAGACTTTGGAGACAATAGGATGATCTTTATGCTTGGCGAGTTCTTCTTCCATTGCGCAGTAAATGAAATAGAAGTTGCCGACGAGCTTGCGGTATGACTTTTTTTCAACCACACCACGCAAGAAGCATCGAACAAATCCGACGTTTTCTGCCATAGTGTGAGCTTTTTTAGTGCCCTCACGGAGCTGGGTCGCTAAATTGTTGCTCATGTGTTTTAAAATCTCTAACTTAAGGAAAACTAGAATTCGTCCTAATCTTTAAAGCTTAGAGGGATGGCTCTACCTAGAGAAAGAATTCGCAACATTTTTCATGTTGCCTAATATTGTCACGTTGCTTGAGACCGTTCTATTTCTCCAGAGCTATTGGTTTAGATCTATTTCTCCAGATTAAATATCTAGATCAGTCATGTTCAGGCGTGGCCCGTAGGTTTCGATGAACTCACGACGGGGAGCAACGCGATCGCCCATGAGTACAGTGAAAATGCGATCTGCTTCGGCGGCATCTTCAATCTCAACCCGTTTCAGCGTACGAGACTCTGGGTTCATGGTGGTATCCCATAGCTGCTGCGGCATCATTTCACCCAAACCCTTGAAGCGCTGAATGTTGTACTTAGCATTGGCGGGCATGGCTGCAATGCCGTCTTCTAATTCCCGTTCGCTGTAGCAATAGGTGTGATTTTTACCGCGCTCTAGTTTATAGAGTGGTGGGCAGGCGATGTAAATATAGCCCTGATCGACCAAATCACGCTGGTAGCGATAAAAGAAGGTCAGTAGCAAGGTGCGAATGTGTGAACCATCTACGTCGGCATCTGTCATCAGGCAAATGCGATGGTAGCGGAGATTGGCAGGGTCAAATTCAGCGCCTTTGATACCGAGACCTAAGGCTGTAATCAGTGATTGAACTTCGTTGTTTTTGTATATTTTGGCGTCGTCGGTTTTCTCGATGTTGAGGATTTTTACCTCAGCAACGGCAAAATGGCTTGGAAGCGGCGATCGCGCCCTTGCTTAGCACTGCCGCCTGCAGAATCACCCTCAACAATAAAAATCTCTGACTCGGACGGATCGCGCGAGCTACAGTCAGAGAGCTTGCCGGGTAGGGTTGAAGATTCTAACACCGACTTACGACGCACCAAATCACGGGCTTTTTTGGCTGCTTCAGCCGCATTGAAGGCTTGAATCGCCTTGGCCAAGATGGCATCGGCCACATTGGGGTTAAAGTCTAAATATTCGCTGAGGGCTTCTCCGACCAAAGAATCTACGATTCCGCGCACTTCGGTGTTGCCCAGCTTGGTTTTAGTTTGGCCTTCAAATTCAGGGTCGGGCACTTTTACCGAAACCACTGCAGTTAAGCCTTCGCGGATATTTTCACCGGCCATATTTGACTCGCTTTCTTTACGCTTTTTACGCTTGCGAGCAAAGATGTTCAAGGTGCGGGTGAGCACGGCTTTTAAGCCTTCTAGGTGGGTGCCGCCATCAATGGTGCGAATATTATTGGCAAAACCCAGCAGGTTATCAGAGAAGGCATCGCTGCACCACTGCAAAGCGGCCTCTACCTGAACGCCATTTTTATCAGAATTGACATAGATAATTTCAGGGTGGAGGGGCTCTTTGTCGGCGTTGATGTACGCCACATACTCTTTGATGCCGCCTTCGTAGCAGTAGCGAGATTCTCGAGGTTGCTTGGCTTTGATAAGCTCTAAGCGATAGTCGGTAAAGGTGATATCTACGCCTGCATTGAGGTAGGCAAGCTCGCGCAAACGCCTTGCCAAGGTATCGTAGTCAAATTCAACCGTATGGGTAAAGATCGTTGCATCTGGCTTGAAGATAACCTGAGTGCCGGTTCTACTGCTGCCTTTTTCGGTTTTAAGGGGGCAAACCGGGTTACCGCGCTCAAAGCGCTGGGTGTGAACGTTGCCTTCTCGCCATACGGTTACCTCTACCCATTCAGAGAGGGCATTGACGACAGATACCCCTACACCATGAAGACCACCCGAGACTTTGTAGCCGCTGTCGCCGCCAAATTTACCGCCAGCATGGAGGACGGTTAGCACGGTCTCTAGGGCTGATTTGCCAGTGGTGGGGTGAATATCTGTAGGAATGCCTCTGCCATCATCAGTAACGGTAACGGAGCCGTCTGGATTTAGCGCGGCTGTAATTCGCTTACAGTGACCGGCTAAGGCTTCGTCAACGGAGTTGTCGATAACTTCGTACACCAAGTGGTGTAGTCCCCGCGGGCCGGTGCTGCCGATGTACATTCCGGGGCGCTTGCGAACAGGCTCAAGTCCTTCTAAAACCTGAATCTGCTGAGCACCGTAGTTATCTGCCATGTATGTTCTCCTAGGATTGGCCCTTAGAAAGCCCTTAGAAAGCAATATTCTCAAAAAGCACTATTTTCAAAAAGCACCATTCTCAAAAAGTACTATCTCAAAAGCTGTGCTAAAAAAGCTCTTTAAGGCCACTGAAAATAGTAAAAATGATAATCTGCCTATGAATTCTAGCACAAAGGTGTTAAAAGCGATTTCAGAGCTATCTCAGCGCCTTTCTAAAAATAGGGTCATAGTCCCTGTTTTTGCTTGAATGAGTTTCGCCGTAAATTGGCCAGTAAATTAACCAGTAAATTAACCAGTAAATTGGCCAGTAAATTAACGGGTGAATTGACCAGTAAATTGACCAGTAAATTGACCAGTGAATTGACCTACGAAAATGAAACTTTGCGGCTGACGAGCTGACTATATGATGAGAAGGTTAATGGGGTTGAAATTTTAAAAAATAGTTCTATTGTACTGCAAGAAGCCTTGTTTGGTGATAGTGGTTGGCCCTACCGCTTCGGGAAAGTCGGGTTTGGCGATGGCGATCGCTCAGCGCTGGCCTGCGGCAATTCTCAGTGCGGATTCGCGCCAAGTTTACCGCGAGTTTGATATTGGGACGGCCAAACCGTCGATGGCAGATCGTCAGGCAGTGCCTCACTATTTTGTGGATATTTGTAAGCCGACTGAAACGTTGACCGTGGCAGATTATCAACAGCAGGCTCAGGGTGTGATCGCCCAGCTTCAGACCAAAGGCGAACAGTTACCGCTGTTGGTAGGGGGGACGGGGCTGTATGTCAATGCGATCGCCAAGGGCCTTAAAATACCACAAGTGCTGCCACATTTGAAGCTGCGATCGCAATTGGCAAACCTTGGTCAACCTCACTGCTACACCCTCTTACAGCAGGTCGATCCAGCGGCGGCGGCTCGTATCCATGCCAACGATCAGGTGAGGACGTTGCGGGCTTTGGAGGTTTTCTACGTCACCGGCTGTACGATTTCCAGTCAGCAAGGGAAAAACCCACCGAGTTATCCGATCCTATATATAGGGCTAGCTTGTGATGCTGATGAACTGCGATCGCGCATCGTCAAGCGCACGCATCAGATGATACAAGCCGGACTTGCTGAAGAGGTCACCCGGTTAATTGATAAATATGGCCCAGATCTGCCGCTGCTTGAAACCCTTGGCTATGCAGAAATGCAGCCGTACTTAGCAGGTCAGTGTACTATCGAAACCGCCATGGAACGTATCGTTCAGCACACCTGCCAATTTGCTAAACGCCAGCGCACATGGTTCCGCAAAGAACCTAACATTGAATGGTTCCCCGCAGGCGATCCAGCCTTGGCCGAGCAAGTGTACAGACGCATTGAACAATTTATTCAATACTTAAACACTTCAGATACTTAAACACTTCAGATACTTAAACACTTCAGATACTTAAACACTTCAGCTTCAGATAGTTGAAACACTACTTGGGTTAGATTGAGATTCGCTAAAGCTGAGATTCGCTAAAGCCCAACCTGCAGCTCAACATACCGTTTAACCTACAGTTCCTCAGTTTCTAACTCTTTCACCGGCACCGCTAGTTCCTTCTTCTTCTCCACCGGCTCAAACTCAGGCGATCTGACCGGAATCAATTCCTTCTGCCGCTCAGGCGGCTTCTCTACCTGACGATCCTCTAACTTCAGCGGCAAGCGCATCGGCTGCTTGACTGGAATCGCCTGCGTCTTCGGCAAGCTCCGCTCCAATTCGCCCAACGGACGAGGAATGACCATGACCGAATTTAGCTCACCGATACGCTCGGCTTCATTCATCCCCGCTTCAACAGCAATCACCACATTGGACAGTGAGCCTTGAATAATAATGGTGCACAGTCCTTCCCCAACGGTCTCATGGGAGAGCAAAGTCACCTCAGCCGACTTTGTCATGGCATCAGCAGCACCACCATGGCGGGAAATCCTCGGGTTTCTAGCAACCCGATGGCACTGCCTCCCATGGATTGACCCACCCCTTCAAGTGCTTCTAGTCTCGTATTGATGGGCAGTACCGCCTCTAAGTTCGCCATCGGTCGAGGAATCATAGACGCCGATACAAACTGGCCAAATTGCTTAGCGGTTTCTTCGCCCGCATGAACAGCCATGCGTACGTCGGCGACCCCGCCGCGAACAATTGCCGTACAGTGGCCGCCGCCGGTTTTTTCATAGCCCACCAAAAATACATTGGCGGACTTCATCATGGCATCGGCAGTACCGATAATGGCAGGAAAACTCGTTGTTGAAACCATGCCCAACGCCGTATCGTACAGCCAGTTTCGAGCTGTAATCGTCGGCTTGCGTAGAGGAGTGGCATCTGAGTGCATATTTGAATGCAGGGTTTAGGAAGAAGAAGGATTGCGCTCTGGATTCAAAGGCTGCCGGTGGGGAAACAGCGTCGATATGAGTTGGGAGACTTGCTCTCGGCCGTAAACTCTATCGTAGGAAGATAACAAGCTCAACGAAGCTGAGCCGTTGGCACCAGAAGGAGAACTGGGGGTAGCGCTGTTGTTGTAACCGTTTGAAGCACCGCTTAAAGGGTCATAGCTTGATTGTAAGCCATTCGTCGAGTTGTCGTAGCCACTTGTCTGATAGGTAACTTGGCCTGGGGCTACAAAAGTGTTGCTGCCATTACTCTGGTAGCCATTACTTTGGTAGCCATTGCTTTGGTAGCCATTACTCTGGTAACCATTGCTCTGGTGGCCATTACTCTGGTGGCCATTACTCTGGTGACCATTGGCAGTTGACCTATCGCCAACTAAAGTGTCGGGCGGGAGGATGGCATTTGCTTCCACGTTGGGATTTATCAGCGTACTTCCTGGGCTCACACAGGCATTTGCGCCGATATTACCACTGCCTATAACCAATACATTGGCACCAAGACTCACCCCACTAGCAATAGTAAGTACACCTGCGCGCGATTGAATACATACACCTGCCGCTAAGCAAACCCCGTTGCCAATCACAATCCGACTCCCGCTAGATGCCTGTAAAACGACTCCCGATGCGATCGCAGCAGTTGCATCTATGGTGACATCACCCACCACACAATAGTGGGTGTCGCTCACTAAACTAGGTGCCCGCTGGGACATAGCGCTCGAAGGTTGTATGGGTGAAAATCGTTGCTTGGCAGATAACTAATATGGCTGATATGGCTGATATGACTTATATGAGACTTATATGACTTAAAGCTATTACCTAAAGCTATTACCTAAGGCCGCTGGATAGTCGTCTCTAGCACGCGACGTTTGGCTTGAGGATCAACCCCCACTAGCCGTACATAATCATTAGGATGTTGAGCCAACTGCTGACCCAAAGCAGTAATCGCCTCATCCGGACGACGAGCATTGATAGCAGGCCCTGTTTGCCAAATGCCACTGCGGAAGCGACGCTTATCAGCAAACTCAACCGAAATCTGACAGCCCTGATTGACCAACTGCGTCACCTGATTCATCACCATCGCATCGACTGAACCATTACCATGACTAACCCCCGACTTCAAGAAGGCCGGATCATCGTAATGGGGTGGATTAGCATTGATGGGATCTCTCACAGCGCCCTGAAAAGTTGGTGCTGCGTCTATTACTTGACCGGGCTTTTGGACAGTCGTCGCCGCTCCCCGAGTTTTCATCGCTCTGTTCACAGCAAAGATACGGACATACTTCTCGGCATTTTGACCTAAAAAGCTCTGCAGATCGCCCACCGAACGAACTGAAGGCGCAGTCTGCCAAATACCGCTGCGATAGCGACGGGCATCCGCGTATTCCACACCGATTTGATTGCCTTGGGCCAAAATTTGGCTGGCAACCTGCGTCACAGCCGCACTACTACCGCCACTTTGACCATAGCTGCTTTGACCATAGCCGCTTGGGCTATAGCCAGCTTGAGAGCCACCGCCATAAGACGGGCTGCCCGCAGCCGCACTTGCTGCCGCTGCCCGACTAGGCGATACAGACACGGCGCTGCCATCAGCTTTCTGAATAGTGATCGAAGCCATCCGTTGCTTCGCATTGGCATCAATGCCAAACATCCGCACATACTCACCGCTGTGCTCAGCTAAGCAGTGATCGAGGCGAGAGAGTACTTCTTGCTCATTGCTTGACTTAATCGGCGAGCAACTCTTCCATACATTGCTCCGGTAACGTCGAGCATCTGCATGTTCTGTGCCAATAACATAACCTCCCCGGAGGAGATTGCGGACTTCTTGCACGACCTCGGGCGTGAGCCCCCCACCGGCATGGCTGCCATTGCTGTTAGGCGCATAAGCAGTAGAATTGGCTGCCGTATAGGCACCTGCGCCGTTGCTTGCAGATGAGCCAGCTACCGACCTTGCATCAACACTGACCGGACGACCATCAGGGCGCTGTACTGTCGCCATGCCGACCCGACGCTTAGCCTTAGGATCAATACCAAACATTCGCACATACTCGCCACTATGCTCAGCCAAACATCTCTCTAACCCTTCAAAAACAACCTGTTCACGGGTGTCTTTAATCGGGGTGCAGGTTTCCCATACTCCGCTGCGATAGCGACGTGCATCTGCGTGCTCCATCCCAATGCGATAGCCCTGGCTAAGGTATTGTCGAACCTGCTGAACAACGTCTGGAGAAAGTCTTTTAGCCTGTGGGTGGGTGGTTTGCATGTTAGCTCCTGCTCTTGCGTAGGAAGTTTGGTTGGATTGGGAATTTGAATAGTCAGAGACTGATGGCTGGGCGGCTGATGATTGGTTGATGGGCACTAACCGTGCTCTAGACTGTGCGGAGGATCTAGGCTGCGCGGATCTAGGCTGTGCAGATCTAGGCTGTGCGCGAGCAGTTTCTGAGCGACGCCCATCCAAAGAAGTCGTGCTCCTGTAAGCAGCCGACCCCATAATCTCTTTGACAAATTCAAGATCTTCGGGGCGAACGTCAGGAAGCTGATCAGCCTGATGCTGGGTGGTCACAATGCTGCCAGAAGGCACACACTTACCGGGTGGTACTTCTACGTCTTGTACTAGCGCGTGCATCATCACCACACAACCATCACCTAGTCGCGCGTTGAATACTGTAGAACGCAAGCCAATAAAGCATTTTTGACCCACAAAAGCTGGGCTATGGACAATGGCTTTGTGAGCAATGACGGTGTTAATACCCACCCAAACAGAACAGGACGTCAGCGCAGGGGTCATGACCTGAGCACCACCCACCCCTTCTATCAAAACGCCAGGTAAGAGCGAACAGTCTTCATTCACTATTACAGTAGCATCAGAGGCAGCCGTAATCGCGACTCCAGGCGCAACCACAGTGCCTGCGCCTAAATTCACAGCACCTTCTATCAAAGAGAACTCATGCACATCAGCCGCCGAATGTACCTGAGGATTGGGCAATACCCCCAACCGTGACATCGGCGGCGCTATACCTTGTGCTGTATCCATGGCGGCTACACTCTTGGCTACACTCTTGGCTACACTACGGGCAACCATTAGCCCCCTTTTGCCTCGCTCAAAACGTCTCGTACCTAATACCCTTCTTGTCGTTTGTCATAAAGTGGGCCGGAGTCCAAGCTGACGGTGTCTACAATTGCAATAATCGCAGCATCTATTGGCCTCTGGTGATAGCCCTGGTGTTGTCGAGCACCGCTACCTCTGCTGACTAACACCCACTCTCCCACACCTGCTCCGACGACATCGGCTGCGACCTCATAGTCACTTTGGAGCACACCAGACTCGTCAATTAGCTGAACGAGTAGCAGCTTAACTCCCATCAAACTGTCGTCTTTAACAGTACTGACAACTGTTCCTCTCACCTGTGCTAAGCGCATAGAGTTGCATGGCCTCTTGCATGGCCTCTATTGTTCTTAGCCGTTATCTACCATAGGGACGAATACCGCTGACGCTTTCCCGGAACTGTTCAACCGCCTCAGTGTAGCGAATGGGCAAAACAAATTCTAAGTTCTCATGAGGCCGCGCGATGATGTGCGTTGAGAGCACCTGCCCCCCGTTTACTCGCTTAACGTTTTCAACGCCAGCAGCAACAGAAGCTTGAACCTCTGAAACATCGCCCCTGACAATAACCGTCACACGGCCACTACCGATTTTCTCGTAACCAACCAAGGTGACGCGAGCAGCTTTCACCATCGCGTCCGCCGCTTCGACGACTGCGGGAAAACCCAGCGTCTCAACCATACCTACTGCAATTGCCATACTCTTTTCCTAAAAAATAGAACCAAAACTACAAAACCTGCTCGAAGGAACGCCTGCAGGCAGTTCCCTCAAACGTTGAGATAAAATCGCTGATTTAAGAGCCGCTGCACCCAATAAAGCTGCTGGGCCAAAAACCTGCTAAAAGTCAATAGACTTAAAATAAAGTTCTTTTAAGAGCGGAATTGCTCAACCGCCTCGGTGTAGCGAATCGGCAAAACAAATTCTAAGTTTTCATGAGGCCGCGCGATGATGTGAGTCGAGAGTACCTCGCCACCGTTTACCCGCTTAACGGACTCAATTCCTGCCGAAACGGAAGCTTGAACCTCTGAAACATCGCCACGAACAATCACAGTGACGCGGCCGCTACCAATTTTCTCATAGCCAACGAGGGTTACTCGTGCAGCTTTCACCATGGCATCAGCCGCTTCCACTACTGCGGGAAAACCCTTCGTTTCAATCATTCCAACAGCAATAGGCATTAATCGAAATCTCCTTCAAATAATTAAAGCTCTTAAAAAAGTTATAGTCGCGCTAAATGACCCGATGAAAAGCTCGCCTAAACAGCACTGCTTAACGTCTTAATGTTTCACCAGAACTCTCACCGAGCTGCGGACATGAGGACATTGAACTAGCTTTCTATATCTCAAACGCATTGGCCCATTCCATGAACTGCCAAGTTCCTAAGTGGTTTACCTAAGTGGTTTAGGAGGCTAAGTGGTTTAGGAGGCAAATGAGCTTGAGAGAGCTTATATAACTTTTGTGCGTCATCATTCAGAATAAAATGGCGTTGCCGCTTTGACAATATAAGCCTTGATGATTGTGGCTAATATCGAGCATCATTAAATCTTATGAATAAAATATTTTCGTTTTATGTTGCAACGTAAAAACAAATTAAGTTAAGCGGCGCGGTTGTCCAACGCCTCGCTCAAGCGCTAATTCCTCTGGCAAAAGTTAAAAGGGCCAGCTTGGCCAGTGCCTGGGTAATCGCGATGAAGTGTTCTGCTCTCAGGTAAGATGAGGAAATATGAGAGGCCAGTATCCACTGTGTAGGATTGTTTTGAATGGGATAAAGTCGGTTGCCCCAAAAAGGGTTAACAGCTTACTGCTTAGCCTGACTGAGACCTAACTGAGACCTGACTGAGACCGAACTAAGGGTTGTGTTTGGTGTCGTAGCTTTAGCGCTGTTGTTATTGAATTGAGCTGTTTTTAGGGCATTTCTAGGCTGTTTGAGCGGCCATTGATTTTTTCGCCATTGAAGATATTTACACTGTTTATTTCTCTTTTTAACTAATTTTAGGTTTTCACCAATTTTAGGTTTTCACTAAATTTTAGCTTTAACTAAATTTTAGCTGGGCTGTTGAATTGAGGTGGATTGGTCATTTATCTGGCTGAAATTGGTCTCTGGCTAATATTGCGCTCTAGTATTGCTCTGGCTGATTTACCTGAGTGATTTGCAATTGTTTTGAAGGTTTTTGAAGTGCGTTTTTGAAGTGCCTATGATGCAGGTTTTGATTCAGTGGAGTTGGCTGATTCCGATGTATGGCTTCGTAGGCGCTTTGCTGGCGCTTCCTTGGGCGACTCGGCTGATCCGCCAAACGGGGCCTCGTCCAGCGATGTATATCAATGTCTTCATGACGGCGCTGGCGTCATTACACGGGCTGGTGTTGCTTCAAGTGATTGGGGATGTTGGTACCCAGGAAGTGACTTTTCAATGGCTGCAGGTTGCTGATCTTAATTTGTCAGCTTCTTTAGAGCTTTCTGCCCTCAATTTGATCTTTTTGGAGTTGACGGTTGGTCTGATTCTCTTAGCCCAAATTTATGGCATGGGCTATTTGGAAAAGGACTGGGCGCTGGCTCGTTTTTTTGCGTTGATGGGTTTTTTCGAGGGGGCGATTAGTGGGGTTATTTTAAGTAACTCTCTGTTCTCCAGCTACTTTTTGCTGGAGATGCTGACGCTTTCTACCTACCTTCTTGTGGGTTTTTGGTATGCGCAACCATTGGTGGTGACGGCTGCTCGCGATGCATTTTTGACTAAGCGCGTGGGCGATGTGCTTTTGTTTATGGGGTTGATTTCACTCAGTACTTACGCGGGCTCGCTGCACTTTAATGATCTGTATGCCTGGGTTAAAGATGCTGATATTACGCCATTGGCAGCCACCCTAACCGGGCTAGCGCTGATTGCGGGGCCCACGGGAAAGTGCGCGCAGTTTCCCTTGCATCTATGGCT
This sequence comes from Phormidesmis sp. RL_2_1, assembly GCA_012033015.1. Classification (GTDB taxonomy): domain Bacteria; phylum Cyanobacteriota; class Cyanobacteriia; order Phormidesmidales; family Phormidesmidaceae; genus Phormidesmis. Next base: position 2,326 of record JAAUPS010000010.1, on the reverse strand, counting down.
AGATGAAGCAATGGAAGGGCCGAGTCCGGCGTCGATTGTGCGGAACTCTGTGGTGGTGACCTGTGGCGCTTATGTCCTGATGAAGCTGCAGCCGGTGCTTGTGATTTCACCGATTACGCTGGATGTGCTGATGGTGATTGGGGTGACAACGGCCATTGGTGCGTCGCTGGTTTCATTGGCCCAAATTGATTTTAAGCGTTCTTTTTCCTATTCGACGAGTGCTTACATTGGGCTTGTGTTTGTAGCGGTGGGTACCGCATGGCCAGGGGTGGCGTTTATGCTGCTGTTTACCCACGCTGTGGCTAAGGCGCTGATTTTTATGAGCATTGGCGCGGTGATTTATTCTACGAATAATCAAGATTTGACGGAGCTAGGGGGCATTTGGTCGCGGATGCCAGCAACGACAATTGCTTACCTCACGGGGGCTTTGGGGCTGACGGGAGTGCTGCCATTTGGCTGTTTTTGGGCTTTTTGTCTGGGGATAGGTTTTTTATGGACGGAGCATCCGCTGCTGGTCGGTGTATTTTTACTGGTGAATTTTGTCACGGCGTTGAACTTGGTGCGGGTATTTCGGCTGGTGTTTTTGGGAGAGCCGCAGCCCAAAACACGTCGAACGCCTGAGGTGGCTTGGCTTATGGCGGTGCCGATGGTGACTTTGTCAATATTTGTGTTGTTGTTGCCAGTGTTGATGGGACGGATGTTGCTGTTGCCGCCTTTGGCTTATATCAATTGGGCGGCAATAGCACTTTTGATCACCTCTGGTCTGAGCGGTGCCATTGTGGGCTATTACATTCCTATCAATCGCTCTTGGTCGCGCTCGATTATCGCTCCCCTGAGGGTATTGCAAGATTGGTTGGGCAATGACTTTTACACTGAAAAGCTCTACCAAGGCACCGTGGTCAAGGTTGTGGCGAAGCTGTCAGATCTGAGTAATTGGTTAGATCGCTACGTGATTGATGGGGTGGTGAACTTTGTCGGTGCGGCTTCGTTACTAGGGGGTGAGGGACTAAAGTACAGCGCTTCCGGCCAATCGCAAAACTACATTCTCACGATTGTAATGGGCGTGGGTTTGCTGATGCTAATGACCACTTGGGCAATGTGGTAGCGGCCCTAGAAAGTGAGGTGCCTTTTAGTTGAGATGCAGATTAAGTGCAGAATTTCAGGTGTTTGGATCAGATTTTCAGGTGTTGGGATAAGGAATATTCATGCTCAGTTCACTGCTCATAATTCCGCTAGCGGGGGCTTTGTTGATTAGCCTTTGGCCCACAAAGCTAGAGTCTTCTCAGGCCCGATTAGGGGCCTTGATTACCCTGGGCGTGACGCTGGTGGGGGCGTTGTATTTGGTCAGCCAGTTTGATCTTAATAATCCAGGGTTTCAGTTTGTTGAAAAGCTGAACTGGGTGGAGGCGCTGGGGCTGACCTATGTTTTGGGCGTTGATGGGATTGCTTTGCCGCTAGTGGTAATTAACTGCCTGTTGAGCCTTGTGTCGGTATACCTCAGTGCCAATATCAATCGGCCTCGGCTGTATTTTGCTCTACTGTTGCTGATCTCAGGGGCGGTGACGGGGGCTTTTCTGGCGCAAAATCTGCTGCTGTTCTTTTTGTTCTACGAACTGGAACTGCTGCCGCTGTATTTATTGATTGCGATTTGGGGGGGGGGCGCGTCGAGGCTATGCGGCCACTAAGTTTTTAATCTATACGGCGTTTTCTGGCATTTTGATTTTGGGAGCTTTTTTGGGCCTAGGTTTGCTATCGACGACGGGTAGCTTTGATTATGATCCGGCGCTGGTACAAGGGCTGACTGTGGTGCAGCAGACTGTCCTGATGGGCGCTTTGCTGGTTGGTTTTGGGATTAAGATTCCGCTGGTGCCGTTTCACACGTGGTTGCCGGATGCTCATGTGGAGGCTTCGACGCCGATTTCGGTGTTGCTAGCTGGGGTGCTGCTAAAGCTGGGAACCTATGGGATTTTGCGCTTTTGTGTGGGGCTGTTTCCGGGGGCATGGGTAGAATTTTCTCCTTTATTTGCATGGTGGGCAGTGGTGAGTGTGCTGTATGGTTCGCTGGCAGCGATCGCCCAAACCGATATGAAAAAGATGGTGGCTTATAGCTCGGTGGGGCACATGGGCTACATCTTGCTGGCAGCAGCGGCGGCTACCCCGCTGAGTATTTTAGGCACTGTGATGCAGATGGTCAGCCATGGGTTGATCTCAGCGCTGATGTTTTTGCTGGTGGGGGTGGTTTACAAAAAAACGGGAACCCGTGACTTGACGATTCTCAAGGGGCTGATGGCACCGGAGAGAGGGCTGCCTTTTATCGGTTCATTGA
>JAAUPS010000317.1 GCA_012033015.1 Phormidesmis sp. RL_2_1 | reverse complement strand
CTGTCTTCGGTGAGCCTCATTTCCTTTACTGGCGCCGTCACCGACACGCGAGGTCTCGACCGCTGTCTTGGTGAGCATTCCTTAGCGCCGCCAAGCGACGCAGGGTCTTCTCACCGCTGCTCGTCGAGTGAGCCGCTGCTTGTCAAGGCTTCTAGCGTTGGCGTAGCCTCTCAGAGGAGAATGACGATTGCCCGCACTCACTCGATGTCCGCACTCACTTGACAGAGGCAATATCCGTCCGTTGGCTAAGGCTGCCGGGTTTATTTTTTGCCCATTTGGCGTTTAAGTTCGTTGAGTTCTTCTTCCGCCTCCCATTGACGGAAGCTTTCATCTAGCGGATCAACGGCTCGATAGCTGTTGTATGGCATTTGGTTCCATCCCGTGGTGCCCCAGTCAGGCGTTGCTTCGGGTGTTGTTTTAGCAGTAGCAGCAGCTTGGGCAATTTTGGTTTTGACTTCCTGCCGCTTAAGGGCGACCTGCTGCTGTAAGTTTTTGGTTTGCTCGATGCGCTCTTTGACACCTTTGAGCTGCCCCCAAAGATGGTTGCCCTGACGCAATAAAGCGGCCTCTCGCTCTTGGGCAGGGCCAACTAAGTCTTGCCGGTTGGCGGCTTTGGCTTTGGCTACCCGAGCGTGCCACTGCTGAATGTCAGTTGCTGTTTCTAAAATGCCGTCTTCTAGCTGTTTTTCACGGCGCTTCAAATCGCCCAATAGTCGGAGCGCATCTTCCTCTTGGCCTCGAAGCTGATCTTCTAGTGCCCGCAGTTCTAAATGGGGATTGGCGCGTAAAAACTCATCAAGCCGTGATTCTAAAAACCGGCTGAGATCATCAAATAGGCTCATGGCGTTTGTCTAAAGTGAGGCTGTCCGAAATCTGAACAGCTCAGATCCCGATGCTAAGTCTCAGTTTAGAACCTTTGCCCGATATAGATCGATCGAACCTCACCGTCTCGACGCACGACAACGTCTTGACCGTTAATACTTACCAATGTCCAGTTAGAAACGCCGATGCGATCGCCCACATAGGCCCGCTGCGAACTGCCATCAATATCAAACAAAGCTGCCGACCGACTGCCCAAGTTCAAAATACCGACTAGGGCATGTTCCGACGAAGGCGTGATGTCGGTTAGTCCGGTCACTGCGCTGTTGGTATTGCCCACTGCAATCGGCACCCCAGGGTTAGGCAGTGCGCCATTGGCTGAAGGGAGCAATGGCAAAGAAGCCGTAGCCGCCGCCGGAGCACCCGGCGGAATCGCCGCAGCGGCAGCGACCGGTGCCGGTACAGGTACCCGAGGGCGTTGGGCAATATTTCTGGGTGTCGCCACATTTGGCAGTGGGATATTTTGACCGGCAACGGGCTGACTGACCTGGTTATTTTGATAGACCGGGACAAAAACGCGCTCAATAACTTTTGGGGTGGCCGCGCCGGGTAAGTTGGGCAGTACCCCGAGTGGAGGGGCGCTATTGATATTGGGCACCGTTGTCGGCAGCGTAGTGGTTTGCGCCACCGGAATCACTGCTGTAGTCTGGGCCGCTTTGGCTTCACGGGTGCTGATGACTTCTAGCGATCGCTGCAGATAGGCAAGAAAATCTGCATCCGAATTTTTCGGCAGTTCTGCGGCTGAAGCTTCACGGCTCAGAGATAGGAGCCATCCGTTATTGGGGGCGCTTTGGCTCAGGCTCAATAGCCCTAGGCTGCTCACCGCCGAAATACTAGCTGCACCCATGAGTAAAAAGGGGAGCGACACCTGCGGCTGACGCTGGGGCTCAAAAATAGTTTGGCGGGGACGGGCTGAGGCACTAGTCAGGGTAATTTCGTGAGCTGAATCGTGCACCGAATCGTGGGGATATAGATAGCTAGAAACTGACTGGATAGGATGCGATCGCGTCTCTACGGTATTGTCGTGGACATTGGCATACATTGCAGCGCTGGAGACACTGCTAGACACACCGTTAGCCGATTGAATGATGGCGCTTTGCAAATTGCCAGCTTTAGCCACCGCTGTTCTGCTAGGCGCGGTGACAGGGCGCCCGCCGTTGCTATAGCCTATGGAACGGCTAAAGCTGGAACGGCTATGGTTGGAGCGGCTTGCAGTCGAATGGTGAGGAGTGGAAAGCGCGGGCAAGTGATTGTCTTGCTGGCTAGCGGCTACTGCGGCGCGATAAATGTCAGCGGCGCTTCTGGGCACAAAGTTGGCCGGGAGTTGAACGGTTCTGGTCGAAGGATTAATGGGCTTGGGCTGATGGTTGACAAGTGTCATGTAGCTGCTTAAATCACCATCTAGAATGTTGTCCACATCTAGGAACAGATCATCCATAAGCGCATCGCTGTAAGAATCCGCTGCTCTGGTAGAAGCGGGAATATCTGTATCGAAAGCAATAGTTTTTGTCAGAGGATGGCTATTCGAGATCATGGTTCAGCGTATGGGGTGAAGCTTAGGGGTAGATGAAGATTAATAACGATGCCAATAAATCTCACTTATCCAAGCGTTTTGAGGTGCTTTCAAGGCACTTTCAAACGTTTAGGCCTCTTAGCATGGCTAGGCTCTATCGCTGAAGCGTGGCTAAAGCGCTAGAACAACCCTGAAAAGTAAGCGGATTGTACATCAAACCGAGGCGCGATCACGGTGACCGGTATCCTTGTGTGAATGGGGCTTTTATAGGCACTTTGCAGATTTGATGGCCTGTTTAGGGTGGCGACGGTCTACCAAAACATCAACTTTCAGTGATATTTCTACAAGGCTAATATTCCCCGCTGTCTTGAAAACCTATCAAGTTTTTACGTTTGGTTCTGCGTACATTTCTGCTTCATAGGGTTCAGATATTCCATAGATCTCAAGGACTCTCCAAGGATTTCAAGGGCTCTCAAGGGCTCTCAAGGGCTCTCGAAGCTACGGTGACCAGAACCATCAGCTTGATGCAGCAGGGGCTTGGTATTATCGACTTTGCTCTTCCGGTAGGGCTTAGCCCTACAAAAAATGATGGATGGTTTTCGTGCGCCGCTCAGGACTCTAGTTGAGGTGCTGGCTGCCAAGCCGCAAGATTGTGAGCCCATGGCGCGTCTATGCACAGGGATTACGACCGACACGCGCACTGTTCAAGCCGGAGATTTGTTTGTTGCCTTAACAGGTGAGCGGTTTGATGGTCATGATTTTGTTGCCCAGGCGATCGCGAAAGGGGCGATCGCAGCCGTCGTCCGCGCCGGTGCGCTCAAGCCAGATACAGCCATCCCTCGATTAGAGGTCAACGATACCCTTGTGGCCTATCAAGCTTTGGCGCAATGGTGGCGGCAGCAGCGGGGTTTGCCGGTGGTGGCCATTACTGGCTCGGTTGGCAAAACGACCACCAAAGAACTGGTCTCAGCAGCGCTTTCCCTGTTTGGCACTGTGCTCAAAACCGAGGCCAACCATAACAATGAAATTGGCGTACCTAAAACCCTTTTAGCGATCAGAGCGTCCCATGACTATGCCGTAGTCGAAATGGGGATGCGGGGCCTAGAAGAAATTGCGCTGCTCACCCAAATTGCCCAGCCGGATGTGGCGCTGATGACCAATGTAGGCACAGCCCATATTGGTCGGCTAGGCTCGCGCGAAGCGATCGCCCAGGCCAAATGCGAACTGCTAAGGGAACTGCCTACGGCGGGTATCGCTGTGCTCAATGCTGACGACCCATTGCTAATGTCCACGGCGGCTCAGGTTTGGACAGGGAAAAAGATCACCTATGGGTTAAATGGCGGCGATGTTCGTGGCCAAGTCTTGTATGAGCCGGTAGCGAAGGATGCGCCAGTTAATGAGCGACTCGTCAAGGAGCGACTCGTCAAGGAGGAGCTATTAATCGATGATGTCCGAATCCCAATGCCCTTGCCGGGGCGGCATAATGCGCTGAATTTACTAGGGGCGATCGCGACCCTGCAAGCGCTGAATCTAGACTGGCGCAAGCTGGCCCAAGGCTTTGAGGTCACCATGCCCGCCGGGCGATCCCAGGTGCATCACTTGCCCCACGACATTACCTTGCTCGATGAAACCTACAATGCTGGGGCTGAGGCCATGATAGCGGCACTGCAATTGCTGGCGGCTCAGCCTGCAGCCCGACGCATCGCCGTACTCGGCACGATGAAAGAGCTAGGTGCCCAGTCGGTGGCTTTGCACCGCCAAATCGGGCAAACGGTGGCCGATTTAAACTTGGATGCCCTGCTCATATTGGCTGATCCTGCCGAGGCCGAGGCCATGGCTGAAGGCGCTCAAGGAATCATCAGTCAGCAATTTACCAGTCACGCGGCCTTAGGTGATCATCTCAAAGAGATCATCAAATCGGGCGATCGCATCCTTTTCAAAGCCTCACGCTCTGTGCAAATGGATAAAGTCGTTATTCAGCTCCTGAAAGATTTTAGCTCCTGAAAGATTTCATGTTGCCCCGCAGCCCCTTGGCTTAAGATTGAGAATGCATTGTCGCATCATAATTGATTGAATAAGTTCTGAATCAACCGGTGGTCTTAGCTCTCTCTGCACAACAGATATCAGCCATGTCAGCTCACGCCGAGCGGGTATATCCCGAGGAGTGCTGCGGTTTGATTGTAGGCGAGCTTAGCAGGCAAGCGGACAATTCGCTAAAATCTGTCGTTGAGCTAGTGCCGTTGGCAAATCAATGGACGCCTGAGGTAATGGGCAATGATGCTTCGATTGCCTCAATCGATACACAAAATATCGATAAACAAAATATCGGTGAACAAAATATCGGTGAACAAAATACAGAAAACGCTTCGCTTGGCCCTTGCGCTCCCCAATTGCCTACTGATTTTTCTGGTCAATGGCCTAATAAATCGCCTGATCAATCGCCTTACAGTAAGCAGCGGCGCTACTATATTGATCCGCAAGATATGCTTAGGGTTCAAAAGCGATCGCGCCAGCAAGGACTCCAGATTATTGGCATTTATCATTCGCACCCGGATCAGGTGGCTGAGCCTTCAGAGTGCGATCGCCTACTCGCTTGGCCCACCTATGCCTATGTGATTGTTTCAGTCCAAGCAGGCAAAGCAGTCGACGTCAAAAATTGGACACTAGACTCAGAGCATCAGTTTCAGCCCGAAGCCATAAAAATATCCCCCTGCGCCGCCCAATCATTGAATGCCGATTCGAATGCCGATTTCAGCTTAAAGTTTGTTTAATCCCATCCGGCTCAATCTCATTCGGCTCAATCCCATCAGCTCAATCTCAACTCACTCAACCCCATCGCCCCATCATTGTCTTCACGCTGCCAATTACCATGCTGAACCCCAACTTGGATGACATCCAACTCAATAAACAAGA
>JAAUPS010000102.1 GCA_012033015.1 Phormidesmis sp. RL_2_1 | reverse complement strand
CAGAAAAACACCCCCAAGTCACTCGGCTGCCACCATAACGCCAGACCATAGCGCCAAACCATAGCACCAGAGATTAGCAGGGCTCATGATTGGCCTGTTGTCACGTAATGGTTTTAGCCAGCACGTTTACCTCAGCCCAGCGATCAACGCTATATCGTCTGGAGTAGGCTCATCTGGTCATTTATCGTCATTTGTTTGAGACAACCCCTTTCAAAAAGCGCTTGAGCTGGTGTTTTAGTTGGGAGCCCAGTGGCCCTACATCAGAGGGCTTGGCGCGCTTAATATCGGCTGCAGTCTTGGCTTTTTTCCCCTGAGGATCGTCGAGATAGCGATAGTACTCCCACAGGTCGCGGTAAGGCCCTCCAGATCGCATAGGCGTGCCTGCCCAGTGAAGATAGCGGAGAGGACGCTCGCCATCAAAGAGCACATGACCCCGTTGCTCAAAATGAGTCGAACCACCCCAACTTCCAGGCTCGCCAGGGTTGACCTTAACGATATTCAGCCGTTTTGGAATAGCGCTCATCACTAAATAGTTCATGATCGGTTGATCGGTAGTGCCACTAGAAAAATCAAAGTACTCGCGATGAGCGGCGCACTCTGCCAGCACTTCGTATAGCTTCTCTAGGGAAAGAGCGCTTTTTCTAGAGCCCCAAAGGCCACTATTGAAGACATCGTTGAGGGTCTCAGGGGCGAAGATATTTTGCTCGGGTACGACATTTGAAAATACGTCCTCTAACCCTCGTTTGTAGTGATAGTCACACCAGATAAAGTCGCTCTGATCCAGATAGGAGAGTGTTTCGGTTACCGGCGTGAAAAAGAGGATGTCGGTATCAATGTATAAAAACTCGTTTAGCGGGCCAAACCAAGCCGCTAACTTCCGCATTTTATTAGGCAAGGCTAAAAAATCACGAGGGAAAATTTCACCTATTTTTTGGGTTAGCGATTCTAGCAAAGGCATATCAGGAAAAACTTTGACCTGATACAACGCACCTAGACGCTTGGCTACAGTGTGATAGTCGTCATTAAAAGGGATCAGATACACCGGGACTGTAGGATCGTACAGGCGTAGGCTAGCCATCAGGGCGATCGCATTCTCTTGAACCTTATCGTTGGCAACGATATATACACCACGCATGACTTTCCCTTTAATGACGCCCTTTTAACGAGGCTAATTCAATACCTTACGTCCAGACATTTCCAGGTCTTCAACCGCTTTGAGGAGTGTCAGAGTCGTTTCGTAAGCCGATACGATCATTTCATCCCTTTCTCTGGGATCTTGCACCGCATCCTCATCGCTCAATAAGCTCAAAATCCCCAGAACGCTGCTCAAGTGCGATCTCATTTTATAAGAGGATTTGGTTACCATGCCCTCCCATTCAGACAGCTCTTGCGTATGTACCGCACCTTTTGTCTGCTCAGAAAACTGAATCGCACAGAGTTGAGCATAGTACCCACCTTGGTTTAAAAGCTCGGTATGAGTCCCGGTTTCAACCACACAACCTTGGTCTAAAACCGCAATTTGATCAGCATTTTGCACTGTTGAAAGCCGATGGGCGATCACCAAAGTGGTTCGATCTTTACTCAATTCATCAATGGCTTTTTGAACAAGACGCTCAGATATGGTGTCAAGCGCACTTGTGGCCTCATCTAAAATTAAAATATCCGGATCTTGAAGCAGTGCACGGGCAATGGCCATCCGCTGCCGTTGCCCCTCCCGAGAGTAAAACCCCCCGATCTCCAATTAAGGTTTCTAGTCCGTCGGGCAGCGCTTGAATAAATTCGTAGGCATTTGCCCGATACATGGCGTCTTTAATTTCATCTTCGGTAGCGTGCGGGCGACCGTAAATTAAATTCTCGCGTACCGAAGCATTAAACAAAAAGGTATCTTGACTAACGATCCCTAAATTTTCCGAAAGCTTTTAATGTCAAACTCTTTGAGATCGCGGCCATCAATTTCAATTTTGCCGTCAGTGGGATCGTAAAATCGGGGTAATAAATCTGCCAAGGTCGATTTCCCCGCGCCTGAAGCACCAACGAGGGCCAGTGTCGTGCCTCGCTTGAGATGCAGATTGACCCGATTGAGTACATGCTCGTTATGGCCAGGGTAGCGAAAACTCAGATGATTGAAGTGGATTTCCTTTTGGAGTGGGGTGTATGTGTGGTTCCCCGATGACATAAAGGGTTTATCCTCACGTCGGAGAAATTCACTGACAATCAACACGCTGGGCAAAACATTGGCTAGCTGACCGCGACCACCATTGAGCTGACCAATAAAAGGGATCATTCGAAACAGCACGATCAAATAGGTCAGCAGAATAGAGGAAAATGCCTCTACTTGACCACCAACGACTAGGCGACCGATGGCCGCTACGCCCATCAGGGCAATCATGCTGCACACTTCGTTGATCGGCCCAATCCCTGCAAAGAGAAGCTGGGAGCGGTATTCTGCATCTTCACGCTCAGCTACAAGTTGCTGAACCGTTTCGTATTCCATCTCTTCGTTGGCTGTCGATTTGACCAAGCGAATGCCCGTCAAAATTTCTACGATTCGCGTAGAATACTCCTTTGAGAGATAAGAGAGTTGTTGACCAAAAGAACGGGCTTGACGAATCGCAGCTTGGCTAATTAAAGCGACTAACCCTAGGGCTGTACCTGCCACTAAGGTTAGCTGCCATGATGTCAACAGCAAAAATACGATAAATACGAATATGGTAACAATGGAAATTACCAACCGAGCCAAGGTTCGAATCGCAATGGTAGTGCGGTTGACTTCCACATTGAGATGATTGATCAAATCGCCTGCTCTAGTGGTGCTGTAGTAGGCCAAATCTACGTCTAGCAGCAGTCGCAGCCCTTCTAGCCGCAGGCTGGTAGATAGTTTGCGGTTAAGGGCACCAGAGGTGAGAGAGCCGACATAGCTTGATAAATTTTTGAGAATAATTAGCGAGACCACCGCTAGGGCCATGGCCAACAAACGATAGTTGTCGGGGACAGCATCAAACGCACCCAAGGTCTGCTGCAGTATAGGCGGGAGCTGATCAGATAAGTTAGAAGCTTGCCCTAAAAGCTCTAACAGAATAGGCACAATCAGGATTGTGCCTACGCCATTGAACAAAGCCCCAGCGAACCCTAGTAGAATGGTGAGCACCACCAGCAAAGGGTATTGTCGCAGTAGTCTTAAAAGCAGTTTTTTAGAATGCATGACCCTTGGGTAATCAGTTTGATGAGCGCTAGTGTGATGAGCGTTAGTTTAATCAGTTAGTGCCAAAGATGAGAATAGCGGGTTGACTAATTTGGGCTGACGGTGCTGGATCATGTGACTGCTGGGGCTAAAAAATGCTCTACATCTAACGCATGGCGCTAATTACTTGATCGCGGAACTTGTGCTCGTAGAACTTGTGCTCGCAGAATTTGATCTAAATGCTTGGTATAAATACCTGGTCTAGCCACTTGGTCTAAACACTTGAAACAATACGATGAAATGCTGCTGCCCTTAAACGACCTTGAAACGGAACGATGCTTAAACAGATGGTGAGTCAATCGTGACAGCTCTGGCCCTTCCTAACAATACCCATTGATTCTGATTAATCTAAGCTTAATAGAGACTGCTGGGTATATGTAGTAACAAAGCCTTGTGGCTGTATCTATTGTTGTGCGATCGCTGCGTTTTTTGTGTGGTTAAGTTAACAAGAGCGCGAATCTCTACACTAGATTTATATTTGCTCAAAGATTGCTTGCAAACGCTTAGTCATAGCATGAATGCTGTAATGCTCTACACAGCGGGCACGGGCACGCAGACCTTTTTGGTTGGCTTGGTCTAAATCCTGAAAAATGAGGGTGAGCTTTGCCGCAATTTGAGTGGGTGATTCTGACGCAACGATATACCCCGTATCTCCTAAAATCTCTGGAATATCTCCCACATTGGTGGCAATGATGGGTTTGGCCATGGCCATGCCATCTGTGAGTTTGAGTGGAAATTGAGCTTGGGCAGTCGCGCGATCGCGCTGAGGCACCACCACCACATGGGCGGCTGAAACGACTTCTGCCATTTCGTCGATCGGAAAGCGAGGCAGCTTCATCAACCAACGTCCCCAGCGCTCAAACAGCACATCTTCATAGCTATCAGGCCGTCGCCCGCCAACCATGACTAACCGCAAGTCAGATTGATTGAGCTGATCGAGCGCCATCAACACATCTTCTAGTCCTTTGTGAGGACGGGCGGTTCCTGGAAACATCAGTACACGATAGGGGGATAGCCCATACTTTTGACGGCTAGCTTCAGGATTGTAGTGAATCGGATTAAAGATCTCTGTATCCTTACCATTGGGCAAATAGTCTCCACCAAAACGTTGCTGGAGAAACTGCGTTGTGACGGTCACGCTGTCAGCCTGAGGCACTAAATTTTCCATCCATTCCAAATAGAGCTGATGCTCAGGATCGCGTAGGGCACCATCTGTTTTGACAATATCTCGCATGAACTGCTTTGGCCCTGGGCGATAGCATTCGGCATCGCCGCCAAACCAACTCATTTCCCAATCGTCAATGTCGAGGATGACCGGTCGCTTCGTCATGAGTTTTTTGAGTAGAGCAGTGCCAAAGCTTGTAGGTCGTGGCTTAATGGCGTAAATCACTTGCCCTTCGACGTTGGCCAGCAACTGTTTAAGATTGGCAATATATTTGAGCGATCGCACCGCCGGAACGGCCTTGACTTTCAAATTTTTAGGCGGTATCGGATAAAGCTGCTCCGCAAACTGGCAGCCTACAACGCTAACATCGCAGCCCATTTGCTGTAGAGCGTTAGCAATTAAATACACTCTGGTGGTTCCCCCACCAGAGAGATCTGGGGCGATGACGGAAACAGAAAGGGACGTAGAGGGGGTGAGGGGCACAATAATTTAGACAGTATCGGAATTAGACAGTATCGGGGGGCAATTCTGGGGGCAATTCTAAGGGCAGCTTGCCCAGCACGCCTTTACGAAACTCAAGCAGAAGCTTTCGGGCCGCTCGCTCCTGTGAACCTTGAAATTGCTGCTGAGCCAGTTCATATAAGTAGGTTTCCCCGGTGGATCCGCTTGGATCTAGCCCGTAGCGATCGATCAAAGCTTGAATGGGCGTGGTGGTGGCGATTTGATCGGGATGTGGATCTTTTGATTGGGCTGCGTCTAGCTGCTTGAGCAAATCGATAAAGGCTGTAGCCACTCGCTGGGTGTCGTAAGCCGCCTCGCCAATGTCGTCGCAAATTGCGAGTTTGAGTGCAGCCACTTGATCGGTGAGTTGGGCCGGGATAATGCCGGGTGAGTCCAGCAATTCTAGCTCGTCGGAGATGCGTACCCAGCGCAATTGGCGGGTGACGCCTGCTTTACGAGCGCTTTCAACAATGCGACGTTTGAGCAAACGATTGATCAAAGCAGATTTTCCGACATTGGGAAAGCCAATGACAACGGCACGAACCGGTCGCGATCGCATCCCCCGCTTTTGACGTCGCTGGTTCATCGCAGCCCCTGCGGCCTGGGCTGCCCTGGCAATTTGGCCGACACCTTTGCCTTGATTGGCATCCGTAAAGTAGGCCACTTCGCCTTGACTTTTAAACCAAGCCTGCCAGCGATCGCGCACCTCAGCCGAAATCATATCTACTCGGTTGATCACCAATATCTGCTGCTTTCCTCCCAACCAGCTTGCCAACTTGGGATGCAGTGTCGATAGAGGAATCCGCGCATCACGCACTTCCAGCACCACATCCACCCGCTTGAGCTGCTCTTGCAAAGCTTTTTCGGCCTTAGCAATATGTCCTGGGTACCACTGAATCGAAGGAGAGGCCATAGATATAGAGCGAGCCTATTGATTTGAAGGTACTACCAGCTTAGAGCACCGCCAGCTTAGAACACCGCCAGCTTAGAGCACCGCCAGCTTAGAGCACCGCCAGCTTAAGACGCTACTAGCTTAAGGCACGACCAGCACAGGACAAGGGGATAAGTTGATGACCCTAGCACTGACGCTATCTTCTCGGCCTTCACCGGTTAGACCCGTCCCCCGACAGCCAATCACGATTAGATCGGCTGAAACATCGTCGGCGACATCACAAATCACGAAGGCTGGACTTGCCCTCACGCTCAATTGTCTCAGCCTCAAAACCACGCTGCTCAAAGAGTTTTCGAGCTTGCTCTAGTAAAGCAGCCACCGCCTCAGGAGATGCTTGCTCAGGATGAGCCGGGTCGCTATTTTCAGGTGATTCGACCACCGAGAGCAGCACCACCTTTGACTGACAGAGCTGCGCCATATCCAAAACAGTTTGCACTACTTTTTTGGCACCGGGACTAGAATCTATCGAAAATAAAAGCGTCTTGTACATAGGCTGTGAAAATGTCGTAAAAAATTCGATTCAGATTTGGATCAGAAGAAACAGCAGACTTCTGTAAAATAGTGAACAAATAGGCGATAGGTACTATTACTCATCGTCCCATTGCCATAAAAAACTGCTGAACAGCCCCAAAGGGCGTTCACCGCAGCCATACGCAGCAGGTATTATTTGAGCATTTATAGGGCTTTTCGTGTCTTTTAGGGTCTTACGTCCGTATGAGATCTTAGACAAGCTTGGCCCCGCTTTTGATCCTGATGCAGATAAACGTTACATATTTTTTAGGAGAGTATATCCCGTGGCCAAGAAAGCCCTTGCTGATTTATCCGCATCCGATGTTTCGGGTAAGCGCGTGCTGGTGCGTGCCGACTTTAACGTTCCGCTTGATGAGGCAGGCAACATCACTGACGACACCCGCATTCGCGCTGCTTTGCCCACCATTCAAGATCTCACGGCCAAAGGTGCTAAGGTGATTTTGGCCAGCCACTTTGGGCGGCCAAACGGCAAAGTAGTTGACAGTATGCGTCTTACACCCGTGGCTAAGCGGCTTTCGGAAAAACTTGGTCAAGATGTGATCAAGTGCGATGACTGCATCGGTGACGAGGTCGCTGCCAAAATTGCCGGGATGCAAAACGGCCAAGTGGCTCTCTTGGAGAACGTTCGCTTTTACGAAGGTGAAACCGACAACGATCTCGAATTTGCTAAAAAGCTAGCGGCCAATGCTGATTTGTATGTCAACGATGCCTTTGGCACGGCTCACCGCGCCCATGCTTCGACTGCGGGCGTTACGGAGTACTTAAGCCCAGCCGTTGCAGGCTTTTTGATTGAAAAAGAGCTAAAGTTTTTGCAAGAGACCGTGGATAATCCCCAGCGTCCTTTGGCTGCAATCGTCGGTGGCTCTAAGGTCTCTTCTAAAATTGGCGTGATTGAAACCCTGCTAGATAAGGTCGATAAAATTTTTATCGGCGGCGGTATGATTTTTACCTTTTATAAGGCGCGGGGCATGAACGTGGGCAGCTCCCTCGTAGAAGAAGACAAGCTAGAGCTAGCCACTAAGCTAGAAGCAAAGGCGAAGGAAAAAGGCGTTGAGTTTTTGCTGCCGACGGACGTTTGTCCTCGCCGATAAGTTTGCTGCCGATGCCAATACCCAAACTGTCAGCGTCAATGATATTCCTGATGGTTGGATGGGGCTGGACATTGGCCCTGACTCGATCAAAACGTTTCAGGCAGCCTTGGCCAATTGTCAAAGCGTGATTTGGAATGGCCCTATGGGGGTATTTGAAATGGAAGCTTTTGCCAAGGGCACTAACGGCATTGCGACCACACTCGCGGGCCTTACGGGCACAGGCTGCATCACGATCATCGGCGGCGGCGACTCAGTTGCAGCCGTAGAGCAAGCGGGTCTTGCTGATCAAATGAGCCATATTTCTACTGGCGGCGGCGCTAGTTTGGAATTGCTCGAAGGCAAGACGCTTCCTGGTATTGCAGCTTTGGATGATGCGTAGGTAATCGTTTAAAGCATCGTCAAACACACTGAATGGCCGCCATCGCTAGCCGCTGGATATTAGCGATATGGCGGCCTTCTTCGTTTCGCCTGACATTATTTTTGAGGCTGTAGGTGGTTGCATGATCGAAAAGCCGGAGCAATGTGGGGCCTCTCCGGATGAGGTGCTTTACCTGGGCGCAGGATCTCCTCGCTGGGCAGTCCCAACAGACAATCCCAATAGACGATCTCAACAGACGATCTCAACAGACAAATTGACAAGCCATTTCCCTCGGCTATCATTCAACTAAATGGTTGAACGAAGCGCGAATCTCGATATTATTTTCAAATCACTAGCCGATGCAACGCGGCGAGACATCTTGCAGCGCGTATCGCAAAAATCGCTCTCAATCAGCGCGCTAGCTGAGCCCTATGAGCTGTCTTTTGCTGCGATCGCAAAACACATCTCAGTCCTAGAAACCGCCCAACTCATCACCAAACGTCGTGAGGGGAAACAACACATGATTAGCCTTGTGCCAAAAACCCTTGCAACAGCGCTCACTCACCTTGAGCAATACGAAAAGCTTTGGCAAGACCGTTTTGATGCATTAGAGACCCTATTACAAGAGGACGAGCCGTAAAGCAATGAACGTTTGAGTTTTTGGGTATGTCGGAGCGAGGCCACGTCATGCTGGAAAAATGTGAGTTTGTAGCGATTGACGACGCTACAACAGAAATTCGTACCCACAGCACCGCCTTTAATCAAGAGGCCCGCGACGGTATGGTCGCAAGCGGGATGGAAAGTGGTTGGCGTCAGTCAATTAAAGCCCTTGGCAAATTGCTTGAGAAATGACTCGAAAAAATCATTGGAGGGAAGATAACCGATGAACCATACAAAATTCATTAAAGATGAACAGAACAAAACGCTGATTGTCGAACGGGTGTTTAACGCCCCGCTCGACCGAGTCTGGCAGGCACTGACTGATGTTGCGATGCTTGAACAGTGGTGGGCCCCAAAACCCTGGAAAGCCGAAACGAAATCATTTGAGTTCAGATCAGGGGGGCACTGGCACTACTTGATGAGTGGGCCAGAGGGTGAAAAGCATTGGGGATGGATAGAGTATCTGACGGTTGAGCCCAAATCTAGCTACGCTGCTCGCGATACCTTTGTTGATGAAGCCGGGAACGAAAATCCTGATATGCCCAGTATGCATATGCTGACGACTCTGGAGGCAAAAGGAGATGCTTCAACAACAGTTGTCGTGACGACGACGTTTGCTAGTCTTGCAGATATGCAGACGATTATTGAAATGGGCTTTGAAGAAGGGTTTGCGATCGCGCAGGATCAGCTTGAAGCCATTCTGGTAACCCTGCCAAGTAACCCAAGTGATAACAGCTTGAACGCTGCAAAAATCACGGTCACAACACGGGTTAATGCTCCGCTTGACCAAGTGTGGCACGCTTACACCAATCCTGAAGACATTAAACAATGGAATACGGCCTCTGACGATTGGCACACCACGTCTGCAACCGTCGATTTACGTGAAGGTGGAGAGTTTTGCTCACGGATGGAAGCCAAAGACGGCAGCATGGGTTTCGACTTCGCAGGAAGATACACCAAAATTGTTGAAAACGAGCTGATCGAATATGAGTTTGGCGATCGCTGTGCCCAAGTTGAGTTCAAGCTACTTCCCTGTGAGGTGAATGCGAATGAGGTGAATGCGAATGCTGTAAACGTGAGCGTCACTTTCGAGAGCGAAGCAGACAATACCGTCGAGCAGCAGCGTACAGGGTGGCAAGCGATTCTTGACAATTTTGCTCGCCATGTTGAGGCAACTGCCTGAAAAATATTCTTAAGCGACAGTTAAGTCCATGGCAGTCGATATTCACCTGCTCACCGAGAATGATGTTCCCCTGATGGCAGCCTTGCTGACGACCTTTGGCGAGGCCTTCGATGACCGGGAAACTTACAGTGCGAAACGCCCGAGCGCAGACTATTTGAGACGATTGCTGAGCAGTGACACATTCATTGCGCTGGTTGCTTTAAAGCGGAGCGAAGTAGTCGGTGGCATTGCGGCCTATGAGCTGAGGAAGTTTGAGCAGGCACGGAGCGAGATCTATATTTACGATCTCGCCGTGGCTTCGGCCCATCGGCGCGAAGGGATTGCGACAGCTTTAATTGAAAAACTCAAAACAATCGCGGCTGAGCGCGGTGCTTATGTCCTATTTGTACAGGCCGATACCAGTATCGAAGATGAACCTGCGATCGCGCTGTACAGTAAACTAGGCAAGCGTGAAGACGTCTTGCACTTTGACATTGCCGTTAAAGGTGGCCATTGAACAGCGCACAGACTCTACAACAAGCCATAGCTGAACACATCCAGCACAGTCCCCATCTGCGCATTCCTTTTGCAGACTTCATGGCGCTAGCGCTGTACCACCCGCAGTTTGGCTACTACACCATCCGCCACAGCGTTCTTGGCCCCCAAGGCGACTTCATCACATCGCCCCACATGGGCCACGACTTCGGTGAAATCATAGCCGAACAATTTGTCGATATGTGGCAGGCACTCGATCAGCCCAACCCTTTTACCCTGATGGAAATGGGCGCTGGGCAAGGGCTAATTGCTGCCGACGTACTCGCCTATCTCAGCAAAAACCATCCTGACTGCTTCAACTGCCTAAACTATATTGTGGTAGAAAAATCAGCCGCCCTGCAAGCAGAACAACAAAAGCGGCTAAAGCCTTGGCAGCACAAAGGTGTTCAACTGAGCTGGCAGGCCCTAGCAGATATTCCGCAGCAGTCCCTCATCGGCTGTGCATTTTCCAATGAACTTATCGACGCTTTCCCCGTACATTGGATAGAATTGCACGACCAAAAATTAGTAGAAATGTGGGTCGAAGTCGGTGAGAAAGAGCATTTTCAGCCAGTTTTGAACGAACTGTCTACCAGTGCACTGCCAGATTACTTCGCCATGCTGGACATTGACATTGCCCATTATCCAGATGGCTATCGAACTGAGGTCAATTTAGCCGCGATCGATTGGCTCGGTGAAGTTTCCCAATGCCTCAGGCGTGGCTATGTGCTGACGATTGACTATGGCTACACGGCTGAGCGCTATTACAGTCAAGCCCGCCATCAGGGCACCTTACAGTGCTACTATCGCCACCGCCATCACAACGATCCCTTTGCCTACCTAGGCGAGCAAGATATTACCGCCCATGTGAACTTTACAGCGCTAGAACGGTATGGAGAAAACGTTGGCCTACAAAAGTTAGGGTTTACGCAGCAAGGGTTGTTTTTAATGGCCTTGGGATTGGGCTCAAGGCTTGCTCATTTAGGCCGTCCAAGTGCCGAGCAAACTGCCCCTCAAACCACCCCTCAAACCATCCCTCAAACCACCCCTCAAACGGCTAGTGCGCAAGACATTCAAGCCATCATGCATCGCCGCGAAGCTCTTCAACAGCTCATCAGCCCCATGGGTTTTGGTAACTTTGGCGTGCTCATTCAAGGCAAAGGGCTCACCTTAAAAGAAATCGCCAGACCCCTAAAAGGTCTGACGATTCCACCGATGATGTAGCCGCAAGCCTAGACCCGAGCAGATCAGCTTAAAGCGGACGGAAAATGAACGGATAGCGAAACGCGGTATCGGGCGCGGTCACGCTGCTGAGGATAGCGAAAATTGGCAAAATAAGTTGCACAAGCCCCAGCAGTGCAACAAAGGGAAGGCCAATGATTAACCAGGCGGGAATGATCAATAAAACGCTGTACAGCCACATATTAAAGTGAAAGTTCAATGCCTCCCTAGCATTGTCCTTGGTGACCGGGTCGTCTGAGAGCAGCATAATGACGAGTGGCACGCCTGCTGATAACACTAACTGACTCAAGAAAATAGAGCCATGGGAGGCGACGGATAGAATTTTGCGCTTGTCAGAATCAAAACTAGTTTCCATGAAATTTAAGTCCTCGCAGTGCTCTAGCGCTAAGGCAACTATTCCAGATAGCCGGATGCGTTTTATAAGCTCATAGTAACGACTCCATTTTATCGATAAAATACGGTCAAATTTCGTAAAAACCGTCATCGCAGAACTATGAGCTTCGATGATATGTAGCAAAGTTAAGGATGAATTCTTACTGTGTTTAGTCGAGTTAGCCGCTGCTCGTCATGGTTTTAGCCAACATGCTGTACCTCAGCCAAGCGACCAAAGCTATATGGTTACATGGGCTCACTCGGGGCCAGGCTGACTGTTCTAAAATAAGCGAAGACCTATTGAAAGATGGCGATCAAGCGCTAGAAAAAACGATGCAAATGAAGCGATTAGGCCATGTAGCTGTCTGTGTAGAAGATGTTGCAAAAGCGGCTGAGTTTTATCAGAACTTAGGGATGAAGCTGGTTTGGCAAGATGCTGACTGGGCTTACCTGAAAGCGGGTAATGATGGCTTGGCTTTGATGAGCCCTGAGTATGATCAAGCGGGGCCGCACTTTGGATTTGTGTTTAGCGATCGCACTGAAATTGACACCGCCTACGAAAAGCTCAAAGCCGACGGCGTCAAGGTAGGCAAAATCCACGACCACCGCGATGGCACCGCCTCATTTTATGGCCGAGATCCCTTCGGTAACTGGTTTGAGTACCTGTATGAGCCTGACGATTTATTTGGAGAAAAGCAATAGCGCCCTCGGGCACTTAACCCTCATTCGGTTCAAACTGTCTGGCCAAGCCTCAGCTCAATCGTTCGATAGTCGTTGTTCTAGGATCCACAATCTTCTTGCCGATGCCTGGGAAGTGAATGGCAAGGCAAATTTTGTTGCCCGCCCCGAAAATGTGAGTCACTTTGCCTTCGCCAAAGGCTTTGTGCTCTACTGAAGCACCGACTCGCCAGTCGTCTTCGTGGGTGCCGGGTTTGTTGAGGTTGGGCTGCGGATTTTTGAGCTTGGCCTTGCGGTCGGTCGTGGCCCAGCGCTCTGGTAAGGCACTAGGTACGGTGGTCATAATATAGTCGCGGGGTAGCTCACCTAGAAAAATAGAGGGCGTTGAGACTTCGCGCATAGCCCCATAAGTGCGGCGCTCGCGGGCGTGGGAAATAAACAATCGATCTTGAGCGCGGGTAATACCGACATAGCACAGACGGCGTTCTTCTTCAATGGCTGCAGCATCCTCCAATGACCGGAAGCTGGGAAAGAGCCCCTGCTCTAAACCCACTAAAAACACCACTGGAAACTCCAACCCCTTGGACGCATGTAGGGTCATGAGGGTGACCTGGTTGCCATCGTCCTTGTCGTCATTATTGTCAGCGCTGAGCGAGGCGTTCGCGAGAAAATTCGTCAGGGTGGCGTCTTCATTTTCTTCTTCGAACTGCACAACAGCGCTATAAAGTTCTTGTATATTCTCAATGCGGTTGAGGTCTTCTTCGGTGCCCTTGCCCTTGAGATCTTCAATGTAGCCTGTATTTTCTAGTACCTCTTGCACCAGTTCAGTGGGTGAGACTTTGTCAGCCCTTTCCTGCCAACTGCTCACCATTCTAGAAAATTCAATGGCGCGCTTGCTGGCTCGCCCTGCGAGAGTTTTTAATGAGGTTTCATCTTTGATGATGTCCCATAGAGGGACGTCTAGCTCGGCGGCGGCTTTATCCAGATTATCGAGTGTGGTTTTACCGATGCCGCGCCGGGGGGTATTGATGATGCGCTTTAAGCTGATGCTATCAGCAGGGTTCACCGCTAAGCGCAGATAGGCGAGCACATCTTTGATCTCACGTCGATCGTAAAAGCGTAAGCCGCCAACGACCCGGTACGGAATGCTAAAGCGGGTTAGCACTTCTTCTATGGCTCGGGACTGAATGTTGGTGCGGTAGAGGATGGCGAAGTCTTTCCAGCTCAGTTCGGGGTGCTTAATTTCGAGATTGCGAATTTGGCCCACGACGTACTCGGCTTCCATGGCTTCGTTGTCGGCCCGGTGACACATAATGTCATCACCGGTTCCCCGCGTTGCTCTAAGGACTTTGTCAATGCGCTCGGTGTTGTTGTCAATGAGGTGATTAGCGACATCTAGGATGTTTGCCGTAGAGCGATAGTTTTCTTCGAGCTTGACGAGGGTGCGGGTTTCTTCATCGGCAAGGCCGTCACCAAATTCTTTTTGGAAACCCATCAAGATGGTGAAATCTGCCGCACGAAAAGAATAAATACTTTGATCAGCGTCGCCTACGACGAAGACGGAGCGATTGTCCCAATTATCAAATTTTTGTTTGCTTTGATCGCTAGTGGCCAATAGTTGAATCAGATCGTATTGGGTACGGTTGGTATCTTGATATTCATCGACCAAGATATGCCGAAAGCGGCGATGCCAGTAATCGAGCACTTGAGGGTTTTGGCGGAAAAGCTGCACAGGCAAACGAATCAGATCGTCAAAGTCTAGGGCGTTGTTGGCAGATAGTCCTTTTTGGTAGTAGCGGTAAACATCTGCGATCGCCCGCCCTTTAAACGTAGGATTAGCCGCTTCATACTCATCAGGATCCATCCCTTGATTTTTGCGTTGCTAATTGCAAAGCGTACCGAGCGCGGATTGAACTTGCGATCATCGAGGTTCATTTGGCCGATGACAATGCTTTTAACAAGGCCCTGCGCATCAGACTCGTCAAAAATCGAAAAATTCCTTGTCCAGCTCTCTCCCTGGGGACTTTTGTACTTTTCAATGTCGAAGCGCAGGATGCGTGAACATAGAGAATGAAACGTCCCAATCCACAGTTCCTTAATAAAGGTTCTATAAACGTATGAACGAAGCTGAACCTGCTCGCGTTCGGGCAACATCTGCAATGGCTTACTGTGGCGAGCTAGCGCTTCTTGCTCGGCGAACAACCGCTCGATCCGCTCTTTCATCTCACGGGCGGCTTTATTGGTAAAGGTCACCGCTAAAATGTTGCCCGGATCTACTCGACGGTTGAGAATAAGATTGGCAATGCGGGCGGTTAGCGCCCGAGTTTTTCCCGAACCGGCTCCGGCGACGACCAAAAGCGGCCCACAAAAGTGCTCGACGGCTTGGCGTTGAGAGGGATTGAGCTGATTTAGGAAATCTACGGTGGTCACCATATTGGAAAAAGAGCAGTTGAAAAAGACAGTTGAAGAGGCAGCGATAAAACGTGTCTGATTGACCCTACTTAGTATGGCACTTGATACAAATCCCTACCGCTTGAGATCCGTAATTTAACGGCAACCGCAGCAACGCCCATGATTTTGCCTGGTGAGCAGCCTTTAAACGGGCTACATAAAAACCTATCCGCCAGCCATCTTGAGGGCGAAGAGGAGATGCTGGCTGAAGCAACGCTAGCGTCAGCGTTGGGCATTCCACCAGCGCCTATTCACAATAAAATCTACCTGCGGCATCGTCAGTGGATGATGCGAGCCATGGCGCTGGCCGATGCGGCGGGGAAGTTAGGAGAGGTGCCTGTAGCTGCGATCGCAGTTGGCCCAGACAATCAAATCATCGCCCAAGCCACTAACCGTAAGGAACAAGAGTGCGATCCTACGGCCCACGCAGAAGTGCTCGCCCTACGGGCCGCCGGTAAACAGTTGGGCAACTGGCACCTAAACGATTGCACCCTATACGTCACCTTAGAGCCTTGCGTCATGTGTGCTGGAGCCATCATTCAATCACGGCTAGGGCGATTGGTCTACGGCGCTGATGATCCCAAAGCAGGGGCTGTTCGCACCGTGCTCAATATTCCAGATGGGCCATGCTCTAACCATCGGCTGCAGGTGACCGGCGGCATTTTAGCCGCGCCCTGCCGCCAGCAGTTGCAGCACTGGTTTCAACAGCGACGACAGCAGCAACGAGCCAATTAGTAGCAGGCATTGGAGCCTTCACAGGGTCGCCGTAGCACCCGCGACTCTTTCAGTATTTATACTTAGGGCATTTGGGGAATAATGGTATCAAGTTGACGCAGCTTAAGCGGTTACTCAAGCACAATCATCGCTGGTCATAGGGGCTAAACTTGTGCTGATTCACCCTGATGGGTGATGCCAAGCTTTACTGCTTGGTTTACAGGCCAACCCTGAAACTGTCAGTGAAAGATTCATTTAAGCCTTGCAAACAAATATCTTGGACAAATGCATCCAAATGAAATATTTGTTTACTTTTGCTGCTAGCCTTTCATCCTCAAAACTTTTAGCCGCTGCATCTACCTTGCGTGACATGCTGATATATTCTTCCTTTGCTCTAGCTTCTGCTGATATGGCGCCTCCTGCCGAGTCATCTCCCGAGTCATCGCCCGAGTCATCGCCCGAATCATCTCCCGAGTATTCTGCCGAGTATTCTGCCGAGTATTCTGCCGAGTATTCCGCTGATAACGATATCGCTGACAAGGATAGAGAATTGGCCATGAAGTGCCCAGCAATGCGATCGCGCCTTTCTCCCTGGTTGGCACCGCTGATGTATGCCTTGGGTGAAAAAGTGGTTTTGCCTTTCTATTTCAGCAAAATTGAAGTTACTGGCCAGGAGAATATTCCCACCAGCGGCCCGGTTGTGTTGGCACCTACCCATCAATCGCGATGGGATCCGCTGTTAGTTGGGTTGGTCGGCAAGCGGGCCGGTCGGTACTTGCGCTTTATGGTGACAGCGGATGAGTGCATGGGGCTGCAAGGCTGGTTTATCAAGCGGTTGGGAGGGTTTCCGGTACATGTGCGCCACCCTTCGATTAAGTCTTTGCGCCATGGTGTGCAGCTTTTGCAGGCCAGAGAAATGCTGGTGATTTATCCAGAGGGCAATATCTATCGCGATCGCATCAATCCGCTCAAACCGGGCCTTGCCCGCATTGCCCTGCGGGCGGAATGTACTCAGGCTAATCTCGGTGTCAAAGTCGTGCCGATCAGCCTGGAATATAGTGAGCAATGCCCCCAATGGAGGGGGTCGGTGAAGATTCGAATTGGCACCCCGCTTACTGTCGCTGACTATGCAACGGGGGCCAGCAAAGTGCAGTCAAAACGGCTCACAGCAGATTTGCAAGCTGAGCTGATGGCATTAGCAGGGCAGTAGCAGGGCAGTAGCAGCGTGAATGGTCAAGGAAACATCCCCTAAACAAAAGACCACCTATAGCTTCTGTGAAGTGATTTAGGACAATAGTAATCGCCTAAGAAAGCCTTCGACAGAGCAACGGCTAACTCATCCAAGACAGCGGTGAGACCCTGCGTCGCTTGGCGGCGCTAAGGAAAGCTCACCAAGACAGCGGTGAGACCCTGCGTCGCTTGGCGGCGCTAAGGAAA
>JAAUPS010000316.1 GCA_012033015.1 Phormidesmis sp. RL_2_1 | reverse complement strand
AGGAGAGGTGATTCAAGTCCACTGCCATGGCAAAAGTGGCGTTGTCCGAGAAGTTTTAGATTACTTTTCGCAATGAGCCGGTGAAATGGCCGGTGAAATGGCCGGTGAAATGACCGGTGAAATGACAGATCACTTTGTGGGTCTTTAGGTGCGCTATTTCACAGTTAGAGCGCTAAGCTGAGAGCGCAGAAATTGAAGGTGTATCAAAATGCACAAAATGCACAGATCCTCTACCAACTATGGCTGGTCTCAGCCGATGTTAGGGGCCTTAGCAGGTTCCGTGGTCTCTCATTCAGGCCCTTTTTGGGGCACAGCAGCACTGATAACGGTTATATCCATGACGAGCTGTAGCCAACTCAGCACGAACGCCTTCGAAGCGACCGCCGATTTTGAAGCGACGGTCAAAACAGCCTACACCTGGCAAGTTGAATACCTGCCTAGAAATGTCAGTCCAGATCGTCCTAACGATCGCCGTTTAGAGCAGTTTGAATCGACTACCCTAGTGACGACCAACGGGATTCGCCCCGATGCTGCCGGTTCTGGCCCCGATAGTCAAGGGCTATGGTGGCCAGTGCTGCCGCCACAGCCCACTGTCGATGACATTGAAGATCGCCGTCGTTCGGCTGAAGTCCCCGGTATTCCGGAGGTCATTAAGTCCAGTAGCTACACGATTACGTTTAATCAAGCCGGGGAGGCAAAGACGCTGCCGACCAATTACGACGTTTACCGACAGGCGGTGAAGGCATTTGAAAAAGATCGGCCCCTAGCGCTGATCTTAGGCCCCCAAGACCAATCTGTTTTAAGCGCTGAAATTAAATGAGCTAGACGCGAACCAAAAGCTCCTCTAAAATCAGGGCGACCCCTTCACCTGCGATCATCCCCAAATTCATGGCAAAGCCCCGCATTCTCTCAGGCATTCAAACGACTGGCGATATGCACTTAGGAAATTATCTAGGCGCTATTCGCAATTGGGTGGAATTGCAGCACAGTCATGACTGCTTTTTGTTCATGGCAGATTTGCACGCCATCACCGTGCCCCATGACCCTAAAACTCTCGCGGAGAATACGATTAAAATTGCTGCTACCTATATTGCCTGTGGTATTGACCCGGCGCAATCGACGATTTTTGTCCAATCTCAGCTTCCTGAGCATAGTGAGTTAGCCTGGATTTTTAACTGTATTACGCCGCTGGGCTGGTTAGAGCGGATGATTCAGTTTAAAGAAAAAGCTGTTAAACAAGGTGATAATGTCAGTGTTGGCCTAATGGATTACCCGGTTTTGCAGGCCGCTGATATTTTGCTATACGAACCGGATAGCGTGCCGGTTGGGGAAGATCAAAAACAGCACCTAGAACTGACGCGAGATATTGCGGCGCGCTTGAATTTTCAGTTTGGCAGTGAAGATAAGCCGATTTTAAAGATACCTGAACCCATGATTCGTAAGGCTGGTGCACGGATTATGAGTCTGACGGACGGTACTAAAAAAATGTCTAAGTCTGATCCTTCAGCTCAAAGTCGCATTGATCTAACAGATGATCCGCAGGTGATTATCAAAAAGATTAAGCGGGCAAAGACTGACCCGGAGCGGGGGCTAGAGTTTGATAATCCGCAGCGGCCTGAGTGTCATAACTTGCTGGGCCTCTATCAGCTTTTGTCGAATCAAACAAAAGCTGCGGTAGCTGCAGAATGTAAGGACATGGGTTGGGGACAGTTTAAGCCTCTGCTGGCGGAGACCACTGTAGAAGCTTTAAGACCAATTCAGGCAAAATATCAGGCGCTAATCAGCGATCGCACCTATCTCCAACAAGTGCTCGCCGAAGGCAAAGAAAAAGCCCAGGCCGTCGCCAGACCTACCCTCGATAAGGTCAAAGCTGCTGTAGGCTTCTATGTTCTGTAGCATCTGTAGCATCTGTAGCATCTGTAGCATCTGTAGCATTAATGCGTCACTCAAAGTCATCGCACAGGCGAATGTAGGAATCCATGATCACCTGTAATCTCCATGCGGAAATACACTGATATAGGTTGATGTACGAAGATGTGTTTCGGTTAGCTTTGCTATATTGAACACAGTTATTGCACGCTACGTAATGCAGAGGATATTTTTTCATGGTTGTTGTTGCTCAGGCGCGCCCTAGCGAACGCGCAGAATTTATCAGAAAAACTTACATGCATTTGGCAGGCGCTGTGGCTGCCTTTATGGCTGTTGAGTTTGTATTGTTTGCCACGGGGATCAATCAGGTGATCACCCAGTTTATCGCAGGCAGCCAAATCGGTTGGCTGGCGATGCTGGGTGGCTTTATGCTGCTGGGCTATCTCTCTAGCGGCCTAACGGCTAAAGCCGGGGATATTAAGACCCAATATATGGGCTTAGGGCTCTATGTGGTGGGTGAAGCCGTGCTTTTTGCGCCTTTGCTGACGATTGCGTCTTATATGGGTGGGGGCGTCATTCAGTCGGCGGCGATTACCACACTGTTTTTGTTTGCTGGGCTGAGCGCGGTGGTATTTACCACAGGAACAGATTTTACGTTTTTGGGCGGTGCGCTCAAAGTTGCCGGTATGGTGGCGTTGGGGCTGATTGTTTGTAGTTTGATTTTTGGTTTTAATCTTGGCATTTTCTTCTCATTTGCCATGGTGGCTTTTGCGGCGGCGGCGATTTTGTACCAGACTTCGCAAATTATGCAGCGGTATCCGACTGATTACTATGTGGCGGCCTCTCTGGCGCTATTTTCTTCGGTGATGCTGCTGTTTTGGTATATTTTACGTATCTTTATGTCTCGCCGATAAAAGGGCACGCACATCAAAAAGCCTAGAAATATTCAAAAATTAGCCTGGCTAAACAGATATCGGTTTGCCCAGGCTTTTTTGTTGGCATGGTTGTTGATGCGTTGATTGTTGATGCGTTGATTGTTGATGCGTTGGTTGGATGGTTTGTTGGACGGATGGATGGTTTTTTGAGAAGGGTAGATTTTTTTAACTTTCTTAACCATCTTTCTTAACTATCTTGCTTAACCATCTTTTTTAACTATTGATATGTTTATCAATGATTAGCGCTAGGCCGGGGACGGCTTCGGCGACATCGCGTTTGACGGAGTTACGCAGCTTTTTATAAGTGTTACCAATGATGCCGCCACTGGCTTTGCGTTCGATACGAGCATCGGTGGTGCTGAGGATAACGTCAGCGGTGCGATCGCTATTTTCGCTAAGATAATTCACTGGATCGCCGGTCTGTACACCTTCAGCCCAGAGGGGATCAAGCGCGGTAAAAATTTCAGGCATGAGCCGCTTCACCGCTCCTGGAATATAGTCGCCGCCGATGCCTTTAACTGCGCCGTAGGCAGCTTTTAGGGCCATTCCTCCTAAGCCGCCTTTGGCTGCAACTTGGGTATCTATCAGTTGGGTGCAGTCTGCAGCAATGCGATCGCGTATAGCACTATCTTGAATTTTGTGAGAAAGTTGCATGTCAAAATTCCGTATCATAGCGTCGTTAAAGTCGGTTAGATCATAGAGCAATTTATGTCGGTTAAGTTTGCCAGTTAAGTTTGCCAGTCAAGTTGGCCAGTTAAGTTGGCCAGTCAAGTTTGCCAGTTAAGTTGGCCGGTCAATAGTGGTTGATACAGTAGCGGAGCCTGCTGCCTAACTTATAGCTTTGGTCGCTTGGCTGAGGTTCAGCATGTTGGCTGAAACCATGACGTGACAACGGGTCAAGCGACGCGCTTGTGCCCGTTGGCGTAGCCTTGCTGTCGGCGTTATGTATCCGGCACAAGCTATGTTTGCACCCATCGTCATGATTTTGATGCTGTTTGTGCGATCGCCTGCGCGAGCAACTCTCAATCTATAAGGATGCCTTTGAGGCTGAGATTGAGGGCCGCTTGGCGCGGTTGGCGCTTTCTATTAGACCCTCATCTCTAGCGCCTAATGGCATCTCTTAAATCTGCCAAATCGGTGTAAGAATCTGCCAAATCGATCAAGCTATCGCTGGTCATTGACTGCAGGCTGACAACCTCAATCGAAGTGCCCCGTTGAGAAAGCACCTGCAAAGCGTAAGCCAAGTTGCCATCGCCGCCCAGTAAGGTCAGCGTCGAACAGTACTCAGCAATGCGCATCATGTCTACGGCCATTTCTACATGCATGTTGGCTTTGCGTGAGCCGTCTGGCAGTTGGGCGAGTTCTTTGCTGACGACGCGGTGACCGTGGCGGTTGAGCCACAGCAAAAAGCCACGCTGCTTTTCATTTTGGGGATCTACGCCTGTGTAAAAGTAGGCCCGTAAAAGACGACGACCTCTGACTAATGTCGTCAACAGGCGACGGTAATCTACTTCTATATTGAGGTGTGAAGCGGCATAGAAAAGGTTGGAGCCGTCGATAAAAATGGCAATGCGATCGCTGCTCTGGATGTCAGGCTTAAATGAAGCCTGCTGGAAGCTAGGCGTACGGTTGGTGAAATACATTCCATCTTCAGCGGGCTTTACAGGTGTTGAATGGACATCAGCGTTGACTGCAGACAAATGATTTGTGCCACTTACCGAACTACCGTTGATGGCATTAGTGTCTTTCATGGGAGCTTCGACTGTATGAGCTTCAGCGATAGTCGCTTCGGCAGTTTCTTGATGAGCTATACGTGAGCCGACCTTGCGAGTCGCTTTAGGCTTAATCTTAGCGCTATCTTCAGATGCCGTGTCTTCCTTGACATTGCCAGCTTTGACATGATCCGCTTTGACATTGCTAGTCCTTGATCACGATCCGCTTTGACAGTGCCAGTTTTGACAGTGCCAGTTTTGACAGTGTCAGCCTTGACAGTGTCAGCCTTGACAGTGCCAGTTTTGACAGTGTCAGCCTTGACATGATCAGCCTTGGCCTTGTCAGTATCGCTGTCAGTGTGGCCTAATTGGGCAGTATCGTTGACTTTTTTCATGGCAGAATCTAAGGCCACAGGGTTGCCAATTGCCTTAGAACCCATTGGCTTGGGGTCTATTACATTGGAGTCAGTAGCTTTCAAAGGAATGATATATATCTCAAAATGTTGCGAACTTTAACATCCTAATCGCTACTCAAGGTGCTTGCGTAAATGTTTGTGAATGATTTAATGAATGGCTGAAAGTCGTCTAAGTAAGCGCTTGGTAAAACTCAAGCATGACCTAAAGACAGCCAAAAACTGAAATCTGGAAGACAGCGGGAAATCATCAAATTGAAATTTGCAATTTGCAATTTGTTTTGCAATATGTACAGGGGAAAGTCGGGCTCAGGGCGATGAAAGAATTTACAAAACTTTTCAAGCGGTCGATGCCACCACTGCCACGAATGAAAAAGTGAAAGCG
>JAAUPS010000315.1 GCA_012033015.1 Phormidesmis sp. RL_2_1 | reverse complement strand
AAGATGGGGAGGGAGAAGAGGGAGATGGAGAAGAGGGAGATGGAGAAGAGGGAGATGGAGAAGAGGGAGATGGAGAAGAGGGAGCAGAAGGCAAAGGCTGGGTAGCATTTTCAGCCCTTGCTTCGGCCTTGATCACCTCTAAAGAGACTTGAATAGGGCGGTGAAAAAGCGCCTCAAATGCTTTTTCTAAGTTGGGAACCCGTTGTTGCGCCATCTTTTGCAGCGATGCTGAGCGAAAGCCCACTTTGGCACTTACACCGTCAAAAGCAAGGAGCACACCCTGCTGGGACATCAACATTTGAGTGCCACGAGGTTGCAAAGCTGCCAAAATTTTCTTCCATAAATCTGCCAAACTCCCAAAAGCAATTTCGGATGCAGCGTTCTCTGGGAGATTTTCAGCAGGTGCTTCTGCTGGATTGACGACCGCTGGGTTCTGTGCAGACGGCTCTACTGGAGATGATTGAGCAGAGCGTGCAGCAGAAGTTTCTGAAATAGAGTCATGAACTGTTTTCTCTGAAGCTGTTTTCTCTGAAGCTGTTTGAGCTGGCGCTGTTTGAGCGGGTGTTGTTTTCTCTGGTGCTGGTTGAGCGGGTGTTGTTTTCTCTGGCGCTGTTTTCTCTGGTGCTGGTTGAGCGGGTGTTTTCGAGATTGGCGGAACGCTGATTGGCGGCACCACAGGGGAGTGGGTAAGAGACAATACAGAACGCGCTGAGGTGGAAGTTGTGCTGCCTGCCGCTAGGGCTGCGGTTGCCCCTAAGGCACTGGGTAACAACCCTGTCAGCGTAATTTCTAACCACAGGCGGGGTTGGGTTGTATTTTTGACCTGTACTTCGGCGGCCTGTAGCTTTTGCTGACTGGCCAACAGTTGTGCGGTGGAAAGGTTTTTGGCAAATTCAGTCATCTCGGCCCAAGTTGGCGGTGTAATCGCCACTAGGTCAGCGCGGGCGGGGGCACTTTTGGCAATCAGCAGATCGCGGTAGAACCCCACTAAACCCTGGAGCACGACCAAAGGTTCGCGGCCCTTATCCATCAGATGACGGGTGCGCTCAAGTAAGGCTGTGCTGTCATCGGCGGCGATCGCCCATAGCAAATTGAGCAAATCTCGCTCTGGCACGGCCCCTACTAAATTCCAAACCGTTTCGACGGCAATCTCATCTGCTTGCAGACTGAGCTGATCTAACAGGCTTTCGGCATCGCGCAGACCCCCTTGAGAAATCTGCGCGACCAACTGCAGCGCACTCGGTGTGATGTGAATCGATTCTTCGGTGGCGATATAGCTGAGGTGCTTAATCATGGCACTCAGCGGAATGCGGCGAAAGTCGAACCGCTGAGTGCGAGAAATAATTGTGGGCAATACCCTTTGAGGATCGGTAGTCGCTAGAACAAAAACCACTCGATCGGGGGGTTCCTCTAAGGTTTTAAGCAAAGCATTAAACGCTGCTGTGCTCAGCATATGGCACTCGTCGATGACATATACCTTGTAGCGACACTGTACGGGGGCAAACTGTGCTCGCTCAATTAACTCACGAATATTGTCTACGCCGGTGTTGCTGGCGGCGTCAATTTCGACGATATCTAGGGCGTTGCCCCGTGTCACCGACTGGCAGACATCGCACTGGCCGCAGGGCTCGGCTGTAGGCGCATCTGCTCGCAGGCAGTTGAGTGACTTCGCTAAGATGCGGGCGCTGGAGGTTTTGCCGGTGCCACGAGGGCCACAGAACAAGTAGGCCGGGACAATCCGATTTTGCTGCAGGGCATGGGTGAGGGTATCAGCGATCGCCCGCTGCCCGACGAGCTGCGCAAACGTTTGGGGCCGATACTTGTGGTGTAGAGGTTCGTACAAACGAGCGGGCCTTAGAGGGGTTTCCAGGTGAGCTATCTTACCGCTACTAAGATATCAATACCGCTACTAAGATATCAATTAAGAGGCGTAAGAGGCGATGCAGGTTGACTGAATAGACGATACTAAGCTGGTGCGATCGCGAATAATATAAGTAGCAGCCTCACTTGCAGCAGTCGGTTGTATCGCTGCTTTGTGCTGACGCAGTTGTTTTGCTGCGAGCATCGCAGGAGAAATGGAGCGAGAAACAACAGCCCTGCTAGGCTGTTCGCCGTCTTCTAGCCAATAACCGTTGAGATAAGCATCCACCAAGCGAGCAAAGACCCCTTGCAAAGACGCAGGCAACTCTTGGGAAATTTCGGCTTGGCTGGCATAGTTATCCACCAAGCGACCCATCGACTGCATCAGCAATCGGCTATCGGCGGCGTTAGCCGAGTCATTTGCTCTAAGCGATTGCCAGCGTGCTTCAAATGCCTTAATTCCGGTGAGTAAAACCATGATATTTACCGTATGTAACGTATGTAGAGAGAGGATGGTCGCTAAGGGTGGATCATATGAGTTGAATCATCACCCTTGCTATTGATGTATTCTTTAACGGACACCGCTGTCCGGACACCCACCTGCTGGTAAAAGTACTGAAATTACTCTGCTGGGCAAAACCCGGCTAGCGAAAATCCCTAGCAAAAGAAAATCTTTAGGATAAAATCTCCAGCCAAACTTGCTGAGCACAGACCGATTGAGCGTCTGTTGCGAGGTGCAAAACCTGAGCCGCATTGCCCTGATTGCAAGCTATTTCGATATAGCCATGGCTACCGACTAAGGCAAAGAGTGTGCCAATCGGCATTTGAGCGTAAGTTTTGATGCCTAACAAGTGATGTCGGCCTGTCGGGGTTGCTAATCTGACTTGCCAAGGTTGATCTGTCTCAGGCATTGGGCTGCAACGATGCACCAGATCGCCGGGAAGGTTGCTAATGAGATTGCCGAAATGATCAATATATTGCAAATTCCCCAGATATGTTTTGGGACTGACTTTAAGTCTGAGCGCCGCTGAGGATTCTTCAGTGCCGGTTTCAGCGCCAACTTCAGTGCCAGTTTCAGCACCAACTTCAGCAATAGGCCCGGTAAGCGCCCTGTAGGACGGCAGATTGAGTTGAACGAGATGCCTTGGATCAAGGCGATCGCCCAATTCGTCAATCGGCACACCCTTGGCTAAGTAAGCCGCCGCCGGGGCAAAAATGTCGCGCCCATGGAAGGTATGACTCACCCCAGAGCTGTGCAGCCCCTTGCGCCAATAGTTTGCATTGGTGAGCGCCACGGCTGATATGACTTGCTGCTGCTGTAAAACACCGGTGAAAATGCCATTGTCTGGCCCGACAAAAAAGCCACTAGCACAGTGCAGTGCGATCGCCTGACGCGCCGACCCTACCCCCGGATCGACCACTGCCAAATGCACCGTTCCTAAAGGGAAATAGGGATACGCCATCATCAAATTAAATCTAGCCGCTAAAATGTCTTGAGGTGATATGTTATGTGTTAAATCGCACGTTATTTCTGCAGGTGCAATACAGGCGATCGCGCCCTTCATCGCAGCCACATACGAATCTTGATAGCCAAAGTCACTGAGCAAGGTAATCATGGTTCAAACTCCCGTATTCTCCCGAGAGATGCAAGGTAACATTTGATACTCAAAATGTGTGATAGAGATCATTGATTGTACGGAAGAAGTCCGACTTTAATATGTATTTAGTGTGTTTGATATGTCATTAAGTCCACCAGGAGCCCACCCTAGCGCGCTTGAATCAAGCGTCGCCGCCCTTTCCCTAGCAGACATTAAACGGCATATTTTCATCTGCGCAGACCAAACTGTTCCGAAATGTTGTGATAAAGCAGAGAGCCTAGCGGCCTGGAAATATTTAAAGCAGCGTTTAACCGCGCTGAAATTAGATGTCCCAGTCAATCAGCACGACACCTTCATTTTCAGAACAAAAGCAAACTGTTTAAGAGTTTGCCAAAAAGGGCCAATTTTATTGGTCTATCCAGAGGGTGTTTGGTACCACAGTGCAACACCCGAAGTGATAGAGCGCATCATTCAAGAGCACCTGATCGGGGGAAATGTTGTTTTAGACTATCTGTTCTTGCAGCATCCTTTGTCAGCGGCAACTGATTAATGTGTATCTATTGAATAACAGTTCATCAATAGTCCACTAAAAACACCAATAAGTCTGAGTGATGTTATGGATATCTTGGGAATACTTGATATAGCGAGTTGAAAAATTCAGCAATCACGCTATTGCCTTTATAGATACTTATCACTAGAGTCACTTGTCTAGCAAGCGAGCATAGGGATCGAGATAGAGAGCCTAAGAAGTCAATTCAAGGGTCACGTCTTACTACATCAATACAAGTCATTCTCCCGAGAGACGAACACGAGAGCATACGGCATGAAAGAAGCGAATACAGGGGAACAAAAGAAGCTATTACTGATTGATGATGATCCTAATCTCATCTTGCTAGTAAAAGACTATCTAGAGTTCCGGGGCTACCAAGTCATGACAGCCGGTAACGGTCGCGAGGCAATTTCAGCCCTGATGGAGCTATCTCCTGACATGATTATCTGTGATGTCATGATGCCGGAGATGGACGGCTATGCCTTTGTCGAGCAAGTCCGCCAAGATCCAGGCAAAAGCTGGATTCCGATTTTGTTCCTCTCTGCCAAAGGACAGAGCCAAGATCGCGTTAAGGGTCTGACCACTGGAGCAGACGTTTATATGGTGAAACCTTTTGAGCCAGAAGAACTTGTCGCGCAGGTAGAATCTTCCTTGAAGCAAGCCACTCGGCTGATTCACCATCAAAATAAAGGGCCAAATTCTATTCCTACCATTCAGGTACCCTTTGATGTAGAGCTAACGCCCACTGAGCTAAAAGTGGTTCAGTTTGTTGCCAGAGGCATGGCCAATCGCCAAATTGCCGAAGAGCTAAAGGTTAGCCAACGCACCATTGAAAGCCATGTGAGCAATATGCTGGGTAAAACGGGCCTGCATAACCGGACGGAACTAGCACGTTGGGCAGTAGAAAATAATAAGGCATAGGCAAATGGGGAGGCATTTCTTTGCCTCTTCATTTCTCCTAATACCTGCTGATTTTTGACGTTGTCCTAAACCATCCGCAAACTTTGATATAATCAAGACCCTGCTGGTGTAGCTCAGTTGGTAGAGCAGCTGATTTGTAATCAGCCGGTCGCAAGTTCGAGTCTTGTCACCAGCTTCCTAGTTAAATCAATCATTTCCCAGTCCCCGTAAGGCTTACAAGCTTTGCGGGGATTGTGTTTTGAGCGGGGCTTCGCAGAGCCGTTGGTCGTTGTTGGTCGCTTTTAGACGGGTTTAGAAGGACTTATGGGGTACGTTATGGGGTACAGATTGGGGTACAGCTCAGATCCAGAAAAATTGAGTACGCCTTATAAAGCAATTGCTTTTAGGGTTTATGGGGT
>JAAUPS010000101.1 GCA_012033015.1 Phormidesmis sp. RL_2_1 | reverse complement strand
GCGTTGCCGCCAACATTCGTTGCTCGATAGTCTGCAGGCGGGCGGCGATATCACCTATCTGGATAGCTGTGATGGCCTCGGTCATGGCATCGTCCCTTTAAAAGGCTTGCTTATAGGCCTTTTGAAGCTGATCGTATTCGGCCTGCTGCCCCGTACGGCGAATCACCCGCAAGCGCTGATCGATCAGCTGCTTAGCTTCTACTCGTCCAGTTGGCTCAAAAGACAAACCGCTAGGTTCGCTCTTGACCAAGAAAAATAGCCTGTGGGCGTATAGGGTTGCGAACAGTTCTTGGCCTTCGCCCACGAGGCATATCCTAAAGAGCAAGCCAAAGTTGGGATGGTTTAGATAGGTTTCGGTGCTCATTCAGGCTCAAAGGTATGAAAGGTGAAAACCAAAGTTTACAGCGTTTTCTTAAAGATTCCCTAATCGCCATCCTAACTTAAAGACCCAGCGCCAGTAGCTGTGCTTTGGCTTTTTGGAGGGATTCTTGCCATTCTCGCGTTGGATCGCTGTCGGCCACAATACCAGCGCCAACTTGGCCCCAAACAGTTTGAATCAGGGGAGTTGAGGAAGCGGCAGCAGAAGGAGCACCAGCG
This sequence comes from Phormidesmis sp. RL_2_1, assembly GCA_012033015.1. GTDB lineage: Bacteria > Cyanobacteriota > Cyanobacteriia > Phormidesmidales > Phormidesmidaceae > Phormidesmis. Next base: position 16,611 of record JAAUPS010000101.1, on the reverse strand, counting down.
GAACGAGAAACCATGAGCAGGGTGCGGATGAGGATATTGAGATCCAAATGGCCACGACGATCGAAGTAACCGCAAGAGCCATAAAATAGGCTGCGTCTGACAGGCTCTAGGGTTTCAATAATTTCCATGCAGCGAACTTTTGGGCAACCGGTGATGGTACCTCCTGGAAACATCGCGGCAATCAATTGACTCGGTGTCTGGTTGTAACGTAGCTTGCCAGTTACGTTACTCACGAGATGCATGACATGGCTGTATCGCTCGATGGTCATGAGTTCGGCCACCTTGACAGATCCCCATTCGCAGACCCGGCCAAGATCATTACGGGCTAAGTCTACCAGCATGATGTGTTCGGCTTGTTCTTTGCGATCGCCCTCAGATGCTGTGCCTTTAGCCTATCGGCTTGAGCCGTTGCGCCCCGAGGCCGGGTGCCAGCTATTGGCCTAGATTGGGCGATATCACCCCTGCCCAAGCTGACAAGCCGCTCAGGTGAGCAACTCACCACAGCACCCCAAGGCGTATGCCAATAGCTGGCAAAAGGCGAGGGATTGATCCGATGCAGCGTTTGGTAAACTTGCCAGCTATTGGCAGTGGTTTGGGCCTGAAACCGAAGCGAATGGTTCACCTGAAACACATCACCAGCGCGAATATGGGCCTGGGCGCGCCTGACGGCCTGCTCAAAATCGGCGCGCTCTGTTTCAAACCTAAAGCCTGTGGTGGCGAGATCTTTTTCTACGCTGATCGACGCTGCCCGCAAGGCATCTTTGCATGGGTGCTGTTCTAGGTGCTGATCTAGGTGCTGTTCTATACGCTTATCTATATATATGGAGGTGTTATTTCGACCAGGCCGGGTTTGATCGCTACCTGTAGCGGTGCATCTCAACAGGCATTGAGACATGATATCTAGCCCAGCGGGGGTTTCAGCCGCTAGCCAGAGCTGCTGTAAGTGATGATCAAGCACAGCAAATTCAGCCGGTTCGTACCAAAAAGCAACCGGAAAAGGCAGTTTGTCGTCTTTTAGCCAGGGCAACCGCTCAATCGCCCAAGCGACGTCATAGCCGAGCCAGCCGAGCCAGCCGCCGACAAAGGGCAGATCAACCGGGGGAATCACAGGGTTGGCTGGCGCTATCTGCTGGGTTGCCTGCTCCATCTGCTGCAACAAGGGCAATACCTCCGTGATCCCTGGGGTCCAAAGCTGCATTTGACCTGCAACCACACGCGGTGAACCAGCACAGATAGAATAGCGAGCCATGGATATCGCCTGTTCTGGCAAAGAATCTGGCGGTAAAGGATAGGGGCTCTCAAGTAGGGTGGCAATCCCCCTAGTTCCCGGTTGGGCCGTTTGAGGTTGGAACAGGGCGGCAAAGACATCTGAGCCTGTGCGTTGCGTCAGGGCGTGCGATCGCCAAAAGTACCGCTCACAAGGTATCAACTCAGCCCCTTTTGCAGCCTGCCCTTTGCCCCTGTTCAAGCAACGCCTCCATACATAATTCGCCCCCACCAAAATAGGCCTAGTCCCGCCATGACCAGCCAATCCCACCACCGCAACCGGAGCTGATGCCACGCCACCCGGTGCTGATTTGGGCTGGTAAAGCCGCGCACCTGCATGGCACTGGCAATTTGCTCAGCTCTGAGCAGTAAGTTTTCGATCAGTCTCTCAGCGATCATCAGCCAAATTTGCAGGGCACCTCGCACCCCTAACTTTTGCCATTTAATCGCCCTTGTCCGCACAGAGCGCACTAAGTTTTGCACTTCTTCGAGCACCAAGGGGATAAACCGTAGCGCTAGGGTTAAGGTGAGGGCGATTTCTGTCACCGGCAATCCTGTCGGGCGCAGGGGTTGCATCAAATCTTCCAGGCCTTCGGTGATTTCTTCTGGGGCGGTGGTCAATAAAAACAGTGTCGTGGCGTAAATCAGAGTGAAAATTAAGGTGCTCACTTTGATCGCAATTCGTAGCGATCGCTGGGTAATGTGAAGCCTTAAATTTAACGGCCGCTTGGCAATCTCCAGATCAACAATGTCGTACCGATAGCCGGTGACCGGGGGCATCGTTGGCAGGGTCTCTGGCACGGTGAGATCTTCAGGCCAAGCGGCTAACATCTCAGTTGTTGGCAGTCGGGTCTGCTGCGAAATCGCAATGCCATCAGGAGCAACTAGCAGCAGACCGGTAATCATGACCCCGAGCAAAAGCAGCCAGCCCATTTGCTGTCGCCACACCCGTAAAGGAATGCGAGCACTCAAGGTCAGCAGTACCAAAAACGCCACAATGGCAATGCGGCAAATATCGCTAGCTAACACCGGCGCGATCAGCAGACTGAGCAGCCACGCTACTTTCACCCGCGCATCTACCCGGTGTAGCCAAGTGACCGGCTGCTCTAGATACAGGCCGATGGGGAGCGATCGCAATAAATCCATAGCGCTAGCCTAGTTCATCCGCGACACCTTCGTCGCCCGGTTAGCCCCGGTGGCTCGCTCAATATCACGCATACTCTTGCCACGCCACAGCAGTCGAATCGGGGTGCCGTCATAGCCTAAATTTTTACGAAACTGCTTTTCCATGTAGCGCCGATAGCTCTCACCAAAAAGCTTAGGATCATTGACAACAGGGCAAATTGACGGCGGTTGCGATCGCACCTGCGTCCCGTAATAAATTCGTCCTTGCCTGCCCTGACGGGTGGTCGGCGGGGTATGCCAACTCACCGAATCTTCGAGCACTTCATTCACCACCGAAGTGGTCACCCGGCGGCGGTGCTGCTCTACCGCTGCATCGACTGCCGCTAAATATTGGGCAAACGCTTACCGCTCAGGGCACTCACATACAGCCGCTTAGCCCAACCCAAAAAGTGCAGCTTAGCTTCAATGGTTTGATCAAAGTCATAAATCGTGTAGGCGTCTTTATCGACCGCATCCCATTTGTTGACCACAATCACGCAGGCACGGCCCTCTTCTTCAATGCGCCCTGCCAATTTTTGATCCTGCTCGGTCACCCCATCTAACGCATCAATCACCAGCAGCACCACATCTGCGCGCTTGATCGCTTTAAAGGCGCGGTTAATGCCAAAAAATTCGGGGCCAAAGTTCACATTTTTCTTTTTGCGAATTCCTGCTGTGTCAATCAGCCGGTAGCGCCGCTGATCGTCGCCTTCACCCCGCACCACCACCATGTCAATGGCATCTCTGGTGGTGCCTGAAATCGGGCTAACAATCGAGCGCTTTTCACCGACAAAGGCATTTAACAGACTCGACTTGCCGACATTGGGTCGTCCGACAATCGCGACCCTGTATTCTTCATGAACCTCTAGCTCATCAGCAGGCGGCAAATGCGCCACCAGCGCATCTAGCAGTTCACCCGAGCCACTACCGTGAATAGCTGAAACCGCATAGGGTTCACCCAAACCCAGCTCCCAGAACTGTGCAGCTTGAATGATCCCTTCATCGGGAGACTCGCACTTATTAACCGCTAGCAGCACCGGCACGCCTTGGGTGCGCAGCCATGAGGCAATCTCCTGATCGGCCTCTGTCGGGCCAAACTGACCATCCACCACGAAAATGGCGGCAGCAGCTTCCACCAAAGCTGCCATGGCCTGCTCACGAATGAAGGGCAAAAATTCGGTGTCATCATCAAAGACAAGGCCGCCCGTATCCACGACTAAGAACTCACGGTCTTGCCAAAAAGCGGGTTGATAGGTGCGATCGCGCGTCACCCCAGGCTGGTCAAACACAATCGACTGTCGCCCCCCGGCAATTCGGTTCACCAGCGCAGATTTACCCACATTAGGGCGACCGATAATAGCAACAATAGGAAGAACCATAGCGGAAGGAGCCGAAAAGTGGCGCTGCAAATGAAAGAATTATTGTAGCAACTCCCCATACCCGTAGGTTGGGTAAAGCGCCGCCGCCGACCGATATTCATCATCGTCACAGCACCGTTACCACACAACACCGTCACAGCGCAGCGCCGTCACAGCACGGCTTTAATCTCCGATTTTGCCTCTTTTCTGAGGCCCGCCGAAATCCGAAACAGTTCCTGCCCCGTGTGCAAATAACTGTCGTCATAGGTATAGGTAAAACGCTCAATTTCTTCAATGCCATCTTCCAACTGATTCAGGCAGTAGTATAGATTCGCCGCACCACTGGCGACATTCGGTGGATTGGGCATTGATTTAAACTTGGCTTGAGCCTTCTCTAAAGATTCACGGCACACCTCAAGATACGCCTGAAACGCTGCCATAAGTTCATCATCAAACGGATCAGCAGACAGGGCTCTGACCTCAGCTTTCAGCGGTTTAATAATTTTGCCAATCAGGCGATCTGTAGGGTTATACACATTTCGTAACCAGTGCTCAACCGTGGTGGTAGCGGCCTCGCTCGCTCGCCGTTGGCGAACATATTGCTGGGCGCTTTGCTGGGCACTAGCCGCGCGAGCAGAGCGATCGCTCGCCGCTGCCTCCACCTTTTGCCGTCTTTCAGCATCGTACTGACGGCGCTCAGCTCCATCGCCTAGCACCTCATAGGCGGCATTCACCTGAGCAATTTTTTCGTGGGTCGGCGCTTGATCTTGCCCGCCCCCTTTACTATCAGGATGAAACTGCTTAGCCAGCTTGCGGTAGGCTTTTTTGACCTGCGCCTGACTAGCATCAGGTGAAATTCCCAGGGTTTCGTAGTGATTAATATCAGCGCGAGTCGTCTTTTCCATGCCGATATTTTAAACTGAATCTTCGATCAAATGGCCCAACCCATAACCCGATCCATAACCCGATCCATCAGTCAGCCTATCACCTGACTGATGGGCCTAGTTATAGCGTTTCTCACTTGGCCTACTCATTGGGCTCAGCATCTTGAAACAATGGCGTACTTAAATATCGCTCACCAAAACTGGGCTGAATCATTACCACCAGCTTGCCGTCATTGTCTGGTCGTCGGGCAATTTTGATCGCGGCGCACAAGGCCGCCCCACTAGAGATACCGGAGAGAATGCCTTCTTCTTTGGCCAAACGTCTGCCATAGGCGATCGCCTCATCATCTGTCACGGTCACCACTTCATCAATTAACCCTTGGTTGAGTACCTTAGGCACAAACCCAGCGCCAATCCCTTGGATTTTATGTGGCCCAGGCCGCCCGCCGGAAAGGACCGAACTGTTCACGGGCTCCACTGCCACCACCTGAAAACTCGGCTTACGCTGCTTAATCACCTCACCGACACCGGTAATGGTGCCGCCTGTACCCACACCTGCCACCAAAAAATCCACCTGCCCTTCTGTATCCTGCCAAATTTCCTCAGCCGTCGTCCGCCTGTGCACCGCCGGATTGGCTGGATTATCAAACTGCTGCAGCATATAGGCATCTGGCAAGCTCTCCACCAGTGCCTGCGCTCGCTGGATACAACCGCTCATCCCCTCCATGCCCGGTGTCAGCTCCAGCTTGGCACCATAGGCTTGTAGCATCGCCCGCCGCTCCGAACTCATCGTCTCTGGCATCGTCAAAACCAAGGTATAGCCCTTGGCCGCCGCTGCCATCGCCAGGGCGATCCCCGTATTTCCCGACGTGGGCTCTACCAGCGTCGTTTTTCCCGGTGAAATATCTCCAGCCTGCTCCGCCGCCTCAATCATGCTGATGCCGATGCGATCTTTCACCGAGGCCGACGGGTTCATCCCCTCCAGCTTCACCACAATTTGTGCCACGCAGCCCTCTGCTTGAGGAATCCGATTGAGTCGCACCATCGGCGTGCGGCCAATCAATTCAGTCACGTTATTAGCAATTCGCATCATCAGAAATTCGTATAGCGCCTATATGTAATACATCAAATCTACCTGCTGACGAGCATTCCGCTTATCCACCAAATCTTGCAGCGTGTACTTCTCTAACACCGCTTCTGCAGACTGCCGTACTTCTTGCCATACCTCACACACCACCGAGCCTTCAGGTGTCTTGGGCGTTTTTGCTTCTTTGGCCTTCGCCTCAAACCCTTCAATACAGCTCACCACATCGATCAATGTTACTTTCCAGGGCTCACGGGTGAGCAAATACCCCCCCTTCGCACCTCGCTGACTCTTCACAAACCCCCCTCGCCGCAAAGTCGCCAATAGCTGCTCCAAGTATCGATCCGGAATGCCTTGTTCGGCTGCAATTTGACAAATCCGCAGCGGCTCACCCTTGCCGTAGTGCAGGCTCAGCTCTATGAGCGCCAGCAGCGCGTACTCACTTTTGCACGATAGTTCCACAAGTTTTAGATTCTACAGATTTGGGAGGAGAGCATGTTCAAATCAACAACGCCGACCCAGCACATTCAAGCCTCACGTTCTTGAGTATATCCCGGTTCTACGGTGGGGATTGTTTATTAAAATCAACAGCGCCAGCAGTCGCTATTACAGGCCGTTGTCACGGGAGTTCGTCAGGATGCTATTGTGTAAGTGGCTCGGACTCATGCAATTGCAACGCCCAAATCTTGTCAGGACCTGACGGTAGCAGCAATACGGGATGCTTGTGATAGGCGTGGACTCCGGGCCTTTGTTTTGGCAGCGCCTTTGCTTTGGCAGCGCCTTGGGCGCTATGAGTTTTGGCTGGGAAGCTTTTAGGTTGATAGGAGATGCTGCGCCTTGCCGCGACGGCCTATTGTGCTCAAAACCGATGGTGCTGAAGATCTATGGTGCTGAAGACCTAAATTTTTGCTAAAGATCTAATTTTTTTTGCTAGAGAGCTATTTCGCTCAAAACCTATTTCGCTCAAAACCTGCTGTGTTAAAGACCGATTGCGTTAATTGCGTTAAAGACCGATTGCGTTAAAGACCTGCGGTGCTAAAAACCTCATTGGGTTTCGGCCCAATGCCTATTGGGTTTCGCCTACCTTTTTTGGGCGGTTTTAGCGGTGGTCAGTTCAACTGACTTCTCTTTACGCTAATGAAAGACGTCGTAGAACGTAAAAAATACCATCACCGCACGAAACACATGCAGGAGTAGGAACTTATGGCAGGCTTTGGGAATTTGGTGCAGAAAGCTTTTTACTTAGGTGTAGGGATTGCATCCTACGCAGGCGAGAAGGCAGGTAGTGCCTGGGTTGACTTGCGATCGCAAGCCCAAAAACTTGTAGATGAGTTAGTAGAGCGCGGCGAGCTAACTGCAGAAGAAGCCCAAAAAATGATGAACGAGATGATCGCACGGGCTGAAGCCACCGCTGCTGAGAGCGACTACCCTGCTTCACAGTCCTCAAATTCGGCGGCGTCACACTCAAACAGCGGGCCACGCCAAATCGAAATTTCGGACGATAGCGGAGCGTTGACGACAGAAGAGCGCCAAGCCGCAGCTTTGCGTAAGGAAGTAGAACACCTGCGCGACGAACTGAAAAAGCTCAAATAAATGGGCGGCTGAGGCTATCTCAAATACTGCTAAAAATACAGCTAAAATAGAGAATGCCGCTATTGCCGAACCAAACTGCCGATCGAACACATTGCCACCAAAGCGCCATGGATGAATGGTTGAAGCAACTACAGGAAGATTTCAACAAAGCAGCCCAGGACTCTAGTCACTGGCTAAGCACGCTATCTCAGCAGGCTGACCAGGTGATGGAGCAATGGGTAGAAGACTCCTTAGAAACGCTGGACGAAATCGACCGGGCCCTTACGCCTACGTTGACAGAAATTAACGATCAGTTGGATGAGGCACTTGACTCAAGTCTGGATTTTTTGAGCAGCAATTGGCCCCATGGATAGAAGAGGCGACTGCGCCCCTGACCCGTACAGTAAACCCATGGTTACAAAATCATCCGACCTGCATTGGCTGTAAGCGCTATCACGGCACCCATTACGGTGAAGCCATGCTGGTGTGCGGAATGCATCCGTACGGGCCAGAAGACAGTTCCTGCGCTGACTGGGAATCGGTGTGGCCGAGTGACAACGAAGCACCGCTGCCATAGCTCCGCCAGAGGATAGCTCCGCCAGAGGATAGCTCCGCCAGAGGATAGCTCCGCCAGAGGAAGCGCTTTGAATAGGTGCTCTCTGCAAGATGTCTTTTATCCCAACAGGGGATAAAAGTGACCTACAGGGCCTTGGCCCTGACCGATGGATAAACTGTGATGTAGCGCCTCGGTAACGTAGCTCTTGGCAGCAATGACAGCATTGAGCGGAGCGAGACCTTTGGCAAGGTTAGCTGCGATCGCACTTGACAGAGTACAGCCCGTACCATGGGTATTGGTCGTCTCTACCTGCTCAGTGGTTAAAACCTCTAACTGCTCACCATCGAACCAAACATCGACGCCTCGTAGCTCACCTTTAAAACCGCCGCCTTTGACAATCACCGCCTTAGGGCCTAGGGCTTGGATTTTTTGAGCGGCTGTTTGCATATCGGCCAAGGTGGCAATCGGCATCTCTGCTAACATCTGCGCTTCGTAGCGGTTGGGCGTGAGAATATCAGCCAGCGGCAGCAATTGATTACCCAAGGCTGCGATCGCCCCTGAATCCATCAACCGATCACCACTGCGCGATACCATCACCGGATCGACGACTAAGTTGGCAATTGGATGAGCTTTCAAAAGACCAGCGACCGCCTCAATAATGGCCTGGTTAAGCAACATTCCCGTCTTCGCAGCCTGCACGGCGATATCACTGGTCACCGCTTCAATCTGAGCAATGACAGCCGCCGGTGGCAGGGCATCTACACGGGTCACTCCCACCGTATTTTGAGCGGTCACGCAAGTCAGGGCACTTGCACCATGCACCTGATGAAACGCAAAGGTACGCAGATCAGCTTGAATGCCAGCACCGCCGCCACTATCTGAACCGGCAATGGTTAAGGCCGCGAAAGTCATCGGTTGCGACGACGCTGCAAGAACTCAGGAATATCTAAATTGGGCGAAATCACTGGCTGATTAGTCGCAGCTTCTTCCTCTGCCGCCGCAGGCGCACTACCGGGCGCAACCCCTGAGACATTCTCAAATACATTCGTTCCGGGTGCTCGAGTAATCGGGGTAACCCGAGAACTGGTCATCGAAGGAATGCTGCGAGCGTCGCCGCTGAAGCCCGTAGCAATTACCGTAATTCGCAACTCACCCTGCAATCGCTCATCAATCACGGCACCAAAAATAATATTGGCATTAGGATCAACAGCCTCATAGATGATTTCAGCCGCCTGATTCACCTCGTGCAACGTCAGGTCACTGCCGCCTGTGATATTGAAGACAACGCCACCTGCCCCATCGATCGAGGTTTCGAGTAGGGGTGAAGAGGTCGCTGCGATCGCCGCTTCCCTGGCACGAGATTTGCCGGAGCCTTCGCCAATCCCCATCAGAGCAGAACCAGCATCAGCCATAACCGCTCTGACATCAGCAAAGTCCACATTTACGAGACCAGAGATCGTAATAATATCCGAAATGCCTTGCACACCTTGACGCAGAATATCATCAGCGAATCGGAACGCCTCTTGAACGGGCGTTTGCTCAGAAATCACCGACAGCAACTTATCGTTAGGAATAATAATCAGCGTATCAACACTGGCCTGCAGAGCCGCGATGCCACTGTCTGCTTGAGAGGTACGACGACGCCCCTCAAAGGTAAAGGGCCTAGTGACCACACCGACTGTCAGTGCACCTGCCTCTTTGGCCGCTTCAGCCACCACTGGCGCAGCTCCTGTACCGGTACCACCACCCATGCCAGCGGTGATAAAAACCAAATCTGACCCTTCTACTGCCTGAAAAATTTCATCTCGCGATTCTTCAGCCGCCTTCTGACCAATCGACGGATTGCCGCCTGCACCCAATCCACGGGTGAGCTTTTGGCCCAATTGCATGGCGTTGGTCGTACCTGAATGGGTCAACGCCTGGGCGTCGGTGTTAACTGTCCAAAACTCAATGCCAGCCAACCCACTGGAAATCATGCGATTGACCGCGTTACAGCCGCCTCCGCCGACACCAATAACTTTGATCTTGGCGACGCTGCTCGGTGTGATATCTGCGCTCATCGGCCCTTCCGCTGACAGTGCATTGCCATTATTACCTGAAGTAGACGTTTTTACACCTGACCCATCGTTCGCATAAGAGTTTGTGTGAAGGGATGCGTTGTTCATAGGGCGAGCTGATGATTGGGTGTAGTAAGTAGGGATGGTTCAGTGGAGCATTATAGAGTCTAAAAGCAAGAACAGTCTTACTCGACAATATAAAGAATTTTGGAAAAGAATTTTGAAAAGGGGCTGTGCCACGCTATGTAGCTGTGCCACGCTATGTAGCTGACAGCCATTAGCGCAGTGCAGGGCTAGGAATTGCAGCGCTAGGAACTGTCTCAACTTTGCCTGTCTCAACTTTGCCTGATATAGATTTAACCAACTATAGGGGAACTTGCTAAAAAAGCCAAACTCTGCGGTCATAGCGGCTTCCTAACGGCTGCAAGAGTCCAAGCATCTTTGCCAAAGGCTCAGCGAAAACATAGATCAATGAGTTCACAACTGATGCCTAGCTAGACTCTCAAGGCTAAATACCGCCACAAATTAGGCCGCAAACCGGCATTCAACCAGACACATATCGGCCATGGTGCAAAAATCTTCACCTTTTCTTAGGTATTCTGCCAAAGTTTCAACCTACCCCTACCAATTGCACCTAGGTGGAGCAACGAGGCAAAATAGGCAGAAAATCGAAAATCTACGGTGACTCCGCAGGCGGCTTGGCAGCTTGCAAAATTTCAATCACAGGGTTGTCAGGATCTTGCAGGTTAATCAAAGCAACTTTTTTAGGATCAATTTTGCTCTCTAGCGATCGCAATTGGTCTAAAGCAGCCAGTTGCGCCTCAAAGTTTCGGCCATAGGGGCCAAGCTGAACAAGCCCTAACTCACTGTGCAAAATCAAGTTGCTAGGGCTTGTCCAATCGATCATGGTAATCACCACGGGAGAGCGGCTCACACTGCGAAACAGGGTGCGCCAAGCCGCTTGATCACTAGCTCGCATCCCTTTAACTGTCAGCTTTGGGACATAGTCATTAGCACCGATAGCCCGAAAGCTATCGCGAGGCATCCAGTAGCCTTCTGCGTCAATCAGCCCCGGCTCAGCAAACGGCATAGGCTGAGTGGGAATCTTTTCAACCGGTTGGGTGGTATCGGGTAGGGCGATCGCCACTGGCTGACGCTCTACAAGCTCGACTTGCAAACGCGGCGGCACTAACCGACGGCTAACTTCTACGCTTTTAATTGGCGCGTAAGCCACCAAACTTTCAGCCAAGTCATCGGGCTTAATCTTGAGTAAGGACTGAGGATAAGACAAAGGCAACAGCGCTTTGACATTGTCATCAGAAAGCCACTGATTGTCGTTGACCTCTATTTGTTCACCACTGCGAATCAGCCAAACCGGGGAAGTGGCTAACCACACCGTGCCAGCAGCAAACCCAATCATCACCAGCGATCGCCAAAGCCCCTTTAAAAAGTTGTGCCGCCGTTTGGTGCGCAGATATTGTCTGCGCTGGGCTAACGCTTGTGTTGAAGGCGCAATGGCCTGAGGTGGATGAGGCGAAGAAGTCATGGCGAAGGAAGGCGTGAAGGAGCAGAACGAAAAAATTAGGCTACGACAAGTTTTATCTCACCGATGTGAATATAGCGTGTGCCGGATGCATAACGCCGACGGCGAGGCTACGCCAACGGGTACACGCGCGTTACTTGGCCCGTTGTCACGTCATGGTTTCAGCCAACATGCTGTACCTCAGCCAAGCGACCAAAGCTATATACCGGCAAACCAACGGTTTAGCATATCTTTGAATGATTGAGATCGGCTGTTATGTAACATCGGCTGTCATGTAAATCGGTATGGCCGTCTGCAGAAATCTCAAAAGGAGCGTCTGACGCTATCACTGTCCCCCATCCATGCCCGACAAGTTCCACTGTTTTTGCAAGAAGGCAAACCACTGACAGGCCATTTCGCCCTCTGTGAAGGGAATGCTTTTGCGATCGCCATCTGTCAGAGTAAAGCCAATCGTAAATCGACCCTTGCGGGGCAACTGTGCGAGATTTTCCACCGGCTGGGCATCCACTTCTACGGCGGCCTGCTTCACCGTCTTAAGATTCAGCGTATGTATCTCGACTATGCCTTGGCGGGTAGGCAAGCCCCAAGTGAGCAGATCGCCCTGCTGCCCTAGGGCCGCATAAATATCATATTTAGCCCGTTCAAACTGCTGCGCCCATATCTTATAGGCTTCTAGTTTGCGATATTCATTCCAGCCCGCCCAAGCCAGTCCTACAAATAGTCCTAATAGGGGCAGCCACATCAAACCGTGAATCATGCGCTTGTTTCCTCGTATACCATCCTTAAGCTTGAGTGTTAACTCTTACAACGAATCACAGCGGTTTCGACACCGGCTTCTCATCTTCATGAAAGATAAGTGTCAGTAGTTGCTCTAACGTTAAATTCAGTCCGTCTTTGGGATTGAGCTGGACGGCATCTGCGCGTTATGTATTTTCTATTTTTTCGGAGAGAGTATCAATGTTGCCTTTGTTAGCTGCTGTTCCTACTACCGTAACCTGGGGACCGAATGTTGCCATCGTGATGATCGTTTGCAATGCGCTCGCATTTGCCATTGGCAAACAAGTCATTCAAATTCCAGATGCTGAGCCAGCTTCCGGCACGTTCCTCGGCTTGGGCTTGCCTGCCCTACTGGCCGTCACCAGCTTAGGCCACGCCATCGGCGTCGGCGCTATTTTGGGCCTAGCCAATATTGGCGTTCTATAATCAGCGTTCTATAAAAAGCCTGTGATGAGCCGCTGAGGCTCGAAAGCCTGCAGTCATCCATGGGTAATCTGCAGGCTTTCAAGCTGTTTGCCAAGATTGATGAGGGAGCTACCGTCTATTCACCGGCTATTCTTCACCGTCATATTCACAGTCTATGCCGTTCTGAACTACAGCTCTAGCCATATAAGTTTTAACCATACCGCTCTAGCCATCAATCACAGCCTGCAAACGCTTACGAAATTCTCCTTTAGGGTGACCCCCTTTCACCTCACCGAGAACTGTAAAATCACCATCAGGATCATCACAGATCAGATAGGTTGGCCAGCCCATATCAGCCTTGTCAGGATATTGACTCAACAAAACCTGGCGATATTTGCGATAGGTCTTCGTATCCTGCATCTTGATATCAATGAAATCAAGCGCTAATTCTTTGGCGACTTTCTGATCATAAAAGGCCATCTTGTGACAGATACCGCAGTCTTCAGATGAAAATTTGAGAACAGCTCGGGGCATGGGTCGTAAACTACTAAATGACTTTGTTATCTTCCCTTGCCCCTCTCATGATTGCAATCTATCCCGGTAGCTTTGATCCTATTACACTAGGCCACTTGGATATCATCACCCGCAGCAGCAAGCTCTACGAGCGGGTAGTGGTCGTTATTTCACGCAACCCGAGCAAAAACCCGCTGTTTTCCGTAGAGCAAAGAATTGCCCAGATTCGGAAAACCACCCAGCATCTGAGCAACGTAGAAGTAGATAGCTTTGATGGACTCACGGTCACCTATGCCAAAAAACGTCAGGCAAAGGTATTATTGCGAGGTCTGCGTGTGCTTTCCGATTTTGAAAAAGAGCTACAGATGGCCCACACCAACAAAACACTGGCTGACGATATTGAAACCGTATTCTTAGCAACGTCTACGGAATATGGTTTTTTGAGCAGTAGCCTTGTCAAGGAAATTGCTAAATTTGGCGGCCCTATTGATCACCTTGTACCCAAACATATTGCCCTGGATGTTGAGAAATGTTATGGGAAAGCACTGATTTGAATAATAATAGACATAGCTAATCGTGCTATGAAATCGCCTGCCACTTTGGCACATAATTTGGCACATACTGTGGAACATAGTTTGGCTGTGGAACATAATTTGGCACATGATTTAGCACATCTTTGGAACGCCTATTTTGAACATCTGCGATCAGCTCTGATTTGACCCTTCTGAAAATCTCTCCTCGAACATTTTGGTGAACATTTCTGCAAACGGCGACTACTACAAAAATCCAGCTTCTGAGCGTTTCAATATTCAGCAGGAGCTGGATCGAATCGAAGAAATTGTGCTGGAAAGTCCACGGGTGCCCCTGTCAGGCAAAACAGTCATTTCAGAAGATGAACTGCTTGACCAGCTAGACGTGGTGAGGGTGAACTTGCCAGCGGCGGTGCAAGAGTCCGTGCAAATCGTTCAGCAGCGCGAAGAAATTTTGATGGAAGCTGAGCAGTACGCCCAAGAAATCATTACCTCAGCCGAAAAACAGGCTGCCGCCATCCTTAACGAAATGTCGATTATTCGCCAAGCTGAAGCCCAAGCCGCTCAGCTCAGAGCCCAGACACAGCAAGAATGTGATGCGCTCAAAGCACAGACTATGGGCGAAATTGAGCAGTTGCAAAACCAAGCTCGCACTGAATGGGAAGAAACCCGAATGCGGACTATCACCGAAGCAAAAACCATCCAAGAAGATGCCGACACCTACGCCGATCAGGTATTGGAGAATATGGAGCGGCAGTTTATGGAAATGCTCCACATATTGCGTAATGGCCGTCAAAAAATTCAGGGTGACCAATCACTAGATACGGATACGCTCAGCCCTACCCAGCGAAGCGCCTCCTCTGCGGGCATAACTCGCCCCAGTGAGCGCCCCCTACTGAGTCGCCGAGAAGCAACGACAGCGCGCCCACCGCTCCCAGATCGACCAGCCACATCAGATCCAACGCGCAGTCCTCGCCAGCGTCCATGATTGGTTATGTCAAAGGCTTTTTGGCCGACAGCCAAAGGCTCCCGACCGGTCGAGTGATCCTCACTGTAGATGTCGGTGGTGTGGGCTATGACATGCAGGTTAACCCAAGCACCCTCAGTGATTTGCCCCCTGTGGGCAATCCTGTGAAAATGTTCACTCACCTGCAAAGTCGAGAAGATTTGCAAGTGCTGTTTGGCTTTTGCACGAAGGCTGAGCGGGATGTGTTTCGGCTGCTGATTGCAGTCAGTGGCATTGGCCCACAAATGGGGATGGCACTGTTAGACACACTTGGGATCAACGAATTGGTGCAGGCTGTGGTGAATGCCAATGCGCGGGTGCTGGCGCGCACACCTGGGGTGGGCAATAAAACGGCTGAGCGCATCATTTTAGAACTCAAGACTAAGCTTAGTGATTGGCGGCAGCATTCTGGCATAGTGGCACCGACGGGTGGGCCGGTATCGGCGGTGCAGGAAGATGTGGAGATGATGCTGATGGCGCTGGGCTATAGCAATAGTGAAATCAGTCAGGCGCTTGTGGCAGTCGGGAGCACGACTACACTGAATAAAAGTGAAGATACAGAAGCTTGGATTAGAGAGGCGATCGCCTGGTTGAGCCGTTAGCTGGGCCATTTGCTGGGCCATTTGCTGGGCCATTAGCTGGCCCATGACATTTGTTTTTAATTTGCTGGCAATCATTAAGCTGATATAACATCTTGTGATTTTGCCCATATTTGCCAGTATTTGGTGATCTAGAACAACGGACAAACACGACCTTCGATGCTTAACTAAAAATTAACTCAGCCCTGCTTAACTGACCTAAACGACCAGGCATAACGTTGGCCCATCAGCCCAGGGAGTCGATTCCTGTGAATACTAAAGCGTCGAGCACCTGTAATATCAAGTCTGCTGCCACCGAGTCCGCTGGCCAGCATCCCACTGGCCAACCATCCACTGGCCAGCATCCCACTGGCCAGTGGATGGTTGGCCGACAGCTCACTGGCCGACAGTCAGTGCAAGGCAGCATTCCAGAAAGTCTCACTCAACACGCGTTTAATGGCTTGCTATCTCCTTTGCAGCGGCTAGATCAGCGCTTGCAACAGGCGATTGAAGTAGCTCAGGTCCTTTCGGGAACTGCTTTTCAGCCTTATTGTTGGGGCAGTATTGTGCCTGTTGAGCAACCGGCAGCGGCTGTGATGGCGGGCTCTCCTTTAGCAGCGTTGCAGGCAAAGTTTGAGCTGTCCCATTTTGAGGTTGGGATCGTTGTCATGGCGATCGCACCCGAACTCGATCGCCGTTATGAGCGCCTGTACGCCACTTTGCAAGGAATGGGGAATGCCGGTAGCCAACAGCAGCAGCAGCATATCGAGCCCCATAGTGGAGCGCGTAAACCTACTGTGCAGCTAGCGCTGGATCTACTGTGCGCGAGCGCAGAAGAAAAGCAAACTCAACGGGCAAGACTGGCGAATACTTCTCCTCTGATCCACTTAGGCTTCATTCAGCCTTTAGACAACCACCCAGACTTATCGGCCCAAACGCTACAGCTTGAGCCCATTGTCAGCCGCTATTTGCTCGGGCAGCGATCACTCGCTTCTCGATTGACCGCTTTTTGCCAAGTCAGTTGGCCACAAACTTCCGCCTCAACATGGGATAGCTTGCCAGAGAGTCCGCTGCTGCCGGACTTGATATCACGGGTCAAACAAACCGCGATGCCCATGCCATTAAGCCTAAGTTTTGTCGGAGAAGGCCATAAAAAAAGGGCTGCCGAGATGATCGCGATCGCAGCCCAAGCGCCGCTATTGCATATCAATCCCACGCAACTGGCCAACAGCGCTCATCTCAACCCACTGGAGATTCAACACAGGGTCAAACAAGTGTTGCTACAGGCTCAGCTCTGGAATGCCGTACTGTATATCGA
>JAAUPS010000314.1 GCA_012033015.1 Phormidesmis sp. RL_2_1 | reverse complement strand
ACTCAGATGCATTCGGGTATCGTTATATAGCAAAGTCTTACTTTGTCTTGGTGAGCATTCCTTGTCTTGGTGAGCATTCCTTAGCGCCGTACGACGACGCAGGGTCTCACCGCTAGCGCCGTACGCCGCCGCCGGGTCTCACCGCTGCTCGTCGAGTTAGTCGCTGCTCGTCAAGGCTTCTAGCGTTGGCGTAGCCTCTCTGAGGAGAATGATTATTATTGTTCTAATATTGTCCTAATATTGTCCTAACTCACTCGACAGAAGCTATAGTCTGCCAGACAACGGCATTTACTTTTTTCTTCAGTACAATCTGTTATAACTCTGATTGCGATCGCCCTCAATTTTCTCTTTGGGGGATGGTCAACTGTCCTTAAGCCGTCATGGGCAGGCGAATCCAGAATTCAGTGCCTGCCCCCGGCGTTGACTGCACGTCTAAAGAACCACCATGGGTCTCGACAATGATTTGGTGGGCGATCGCCAATCCTAGCCCGGTGCCCTTACCAACGGCTTTAGTGGTAAACAAATGGTCAAAGATTCTAGCCTTGACATCCGCTGTCATACCTTTGCCATTATCGCGAATGCGAATATCAACAGCCTTTTCCCCAGCGAGTAGAGCGGTTTTAACCGTGATGGTCTGAGATTTATCGCTGAGTTCATCAAAAGAAGATTGCTGAGCCGCTTCATCAAAGACATCAATGGCATTGGCAAACAGATTCATAAACACCTGATTCAGTTGACCCGGAAAGCAATCTATTTCAGGTAGTTCACCATAGTCTTTAATGATATTGATGGCAGGACGCTGCTCATTACCCTTGAGTCGATATTTTAAGATCAGTAGGGTGCTATCTAGCCCTTCATGTAAGTTAGCGCTGACTTTGTGCTCAGTGTCAGCGCGAGAAAAGGTACGCAGGCTGGTGCTGATGGCATTAATCCGCTTCATCGCCCCGAGCATGGCGTTGAGTAATTTTGGAAAATCCTCACGGACGTAGTCCAAATCGATTTCCTCAGCATTTTCCTGAATCGCTTCATTAGGCTGAGGATACTGTTCTTGATAGAGATCAAGATGCTCGGTGAGATCTTGCAAATAGTTCTGAGCATTCTGCACACTGCCGTTGAGAAAGCCAATAGGATTATTGATTTCATGGGCAACGCCCGCAACTAAATTGCCGAGGGCCGACATTTTTTCATTTTGGATCAGTTGCAGCTTAGATTGCTGTAATTCCTGGGCTGCCGCTTGCCATTGAGCCGTACGTTCAGCAACTTGGCTCTCTAAATGTTGGGTTAAGCGCTGTACCTGTAGATGGGTCTTCACTCGGGCGAGCAGCTCGGGCTCGCGAAATGGCTTACTGACATAGTCAGCAGCCCCCAGCGAAAAGGCTTTCACAATACTGTCAGGATCGGAGAGCGCAGTCAGGAAGATCACGGGAATGGCGGCTGTCTCAGGATTTTCCTTAAGTTGGCGACAGGTTTCAAAGCCATCGATGCCCGGCATTTGAACATCGAGCAAAATTAAATCTGGTCGGTAGTGTTCGAGTCGTTTAAGGGCGCGTTCACCGCTGAGGGCGGTGGCCACCACATAGTCGTGGGTGGCTAACGATTCGCTAATGACTTCCAAGTTAGTGAGAGTATCATCAACGACGAGAATTTTTGCATTATTCGACATGGGCCAGTTCCTGATTTAAATACTGTTGTAAAAGCTGCTCAATTTCTTCAGCTTGAAACTGTTTTGCCAATTGCAGAATAGGCTCAGCGAAGGGTCGGTAGGCGTTATCGCTATTCACTAACGCCTCCAGCGTCTGTCTTAGGTCCCTAAGGTTTGCCTGCATGGCCAGATCTAGCAAAGCTTCAAGGGTTTTATTCGGCGGTAGGATGCTATCAGCCGGTACCGCCGTAGCCATTGCATCCAAGGCTTTGTCGTCGTACACCCACGCCAACTTCAAATGGCTGGCAAGCAACTCTAGCAAGACCTTGGCATCAACAGGTTGAGCCAAGAACGCATCAGCACCTTTGCTTAAAGCGCTTTGCTGCTCTGGGAGAGACACCGCTGGTGAAGAAATAATCAGCGGTATGTGCTGAAGCGGTTCTAAAGTTCGAATGTGTTGTAAAAACTCAAACCCATCCATCCCCGGTAGGGAAATGCCGGTAATCACCAGATCAGGTCGGGCCTCCTGAAGTTTTGCCAATCCTGCCTGTCCGTCTTCTGCTTCCACGACTCTAAAATCTAGCGGTTCTAGTAGATGCCGCAGCACGGCGCGATTGTCTCTAAGCGCATCTACCACCAGTATCAGCCGCCGCGGCCCGCTGTACCCTCTCATCTGAGGCGTCTCTTGATTGATGGGTTGGCTGCCAGCCCAACTGCCCGCTCGCGATAGCTCTACAGCAAAGGAAAACTCACTGCCCTTACCCAGATGGCTCTTGACCTGGATCTCAGTGCCCATCAATTGCACAATGCGTTGACTAATGGCAAGCCCCAGTCCAGTGCCTTCAGCCTGCTTCTGCCGGTCGCCCACTTGCTCAAACGATTGAAATAGCTTGGCTAAGTCTGCCTCGGCTATCCCTGCCCCGGTATCGATGACCCGAAAACGTAAAGCGGTTTTCTCCGCCGATACATCAAGCACGTCAACCCCTAGGGTGACTGAGCCGCGCTCGGTAAACTTAATGGCGTTCCCCAAGAGATTGATCAAAACCTGGCGGAGTCGTTTTTCATCGGCTTCAACGCCCTCGGGGAGGCCATCGCCTGGCTGATAAAAAACTCAATCCCTTTTTGCTTCGCTTTAATACTGCACATCTCGACGACACTTTGTAGCAGTAAGGGCAAGTTCAAAGCCGTCGGTGCCAGTTCTAATTTACGGGCCTCAATCTTGGCGAGATCCAAGATATCGTTAATCAGTGCTAGGAGATGCGAGCCACACTGGTGGATGACGCTAATGCCCTGGCGTTCCTTGTCGGCTAGGGCCTCTGAGCGTTCGAGAATCTGGGCATAGCCTAAAATGCCATTGAGGGGGGTGCGCAGCTCATGACTCATGTTGGCTAAGAACTCACTTTTTGCCTGGTTAGCTGCGTCGGCGGCCTGCTTTGCCTGAGCCAAGGCACAGGTTCTTTCTGCGACTCGAATTTCTAATGTTTTAGAATAATCCTGTAGCCGAGCATTGGCGGTGGCTAGTTCAAAATTGCTCGCTTTGAGTTGTTTTTGTCGATAGGTGTTGGTAGTAATGACTCCACTCATACTAAATGCAATGAGTGGAGTGATGACCGGAACTTGCCAGCCCTGCAAAAAAGCCAGATAAGCACCGCCCACTAAAAGGCTGCTAACACCAAAGACTGAGAGAAATGCATTTTTGTGGAAGTCGTATTTCTGTTGCTGTTGCTGTCTGGCTGACATCATCCAGCTACTACCCGCCCCAATCAAAGACCACATAGCAATCCAGACTGTCTGCTGCAGCCCAGAGAATCCGGTGATGCCCCTGCGTCCTGTGAGTGCACTTTGAACCAGTTGGCTAGCAATATTGGCATGCACAAAGACCCCAGGCAGGATCGTTTGATTGTCCTGCTGCGTGGTGCGGTAGGGGATTTCGAAAAAGTCGTTAGTACTCGGGGCCACGGTACCGATGAAGACCATGCGGTCTCGCATCAAATCTGCTTCAACCTGTCCAGAAAGAATATCACCCATTGAAACGGTGATAAAAGCATCAGCCCCACCGCGCCAGTTCATCAACACTTGGTAGCCCCCAAGGTCTGATTTTGAATAGCCAGCTTGCTGTGGTTTAAGGGGAACAAAAGTAGCTTTGCCGAGTTGAAATTTTTGTTGTTCGGCGTCAATTGGCGTTAGCTCAATGCCTTCCGTGGCCAGATACTTTAAGGCCATTTGCGTCGCTAGCCCGGCCTTAATCTCACCGCCTTGTTGTTCATCGACTGCTGTTAGAAGCGCCCGACGTACTTTTCGGTCTTCGTCCAGCACCAAGTCAGCCAAGCCGACTTGTTTGAGTTCTGCAAGCATCGGGGGTGGGGCGACCCGATTGCCGATGACTTTTTCGACCCCGATGAGAGTGGGCATGGCTCGAAAAGTTTCAATCAGGGCTTCATGTCCTGGCTCTTCGGGCAAATCTCGATAAATATCCATGCCAATGGCACGGGGGGATTGGCGATTTATTTTTTGGAGGAGTTCAGCCAACAAGGCATCGGGAATAGGCCAGTCCCCCGCTGCTTGAATATCGGGCTCATCAATCGTGACGACAACGATGCTGCGGTCAATGCCTTCAGGTGCTCGGAAACGAAAGAAACCATCTTTCAGTTCCCACTCCAAAATATGGAACAGGGAGAGGCCATTACCGGTGATGACCGCGATCGCGACAGCCGTGGCGACGATATAAAGGCTACTGGTGCGACGAAAAAAGGTTTTAGCAGTTGACCACATGTGGGCTATCGATAAAAGATGGACAGCGGTTTACTGCTAGCATTCCCGGTTTGTGTGAGGCCAAGAGCAAGACGAACCGCTCTTACAGCTGCTCGTCTTGCTCTTAACGGTTGCGAGCAAGGTTGAACCCGCGTGATTACATCACAATGGGCGCTGCCGCGATGTCTGCTAATCCCACTGCCTCTAGCAGTTCAAACCATTGATTAGCTATGGTTTCATCGTCTTGAGTCTGGGCTAAACTGGCGATCTGCGCAGCGGTGTCGTACCAAATGCCGTTAGCCCCTAGCGTTTCTATCGTTGATAGGTCATTGCCCTGCGCCAGCGCTAAGGCTATTTCCTGCGTCGGTTCAATGCGTTTCACCCAGCCATCAACAAAAGGACTAGCTGGCGTTAGTGCACCGTCTAATTGCAGGGCTAAATACCACTGATAGTTTGTATCAAGGGCTAACTCAGGGGCCTCAGGTGGCATCTCTACGGCCACCACACCGCCTGAGGCAGGGATCGCGACCGCCATCTGATACACCGTGTCCTTAGCTTCTGTTTTAGACTAAAAACAGCGGTATCCGCAGTTGAGGCTGGCACATAGACCAAAATGGTGGGCCTTGCTTCTAAGGTAGTCCCATAAAAGCTCTCTGGCATTACCGCTAGCATAGATGCCGCAGCAGAGATTAATGTAGCGGCTTCTGTAACGCCATAGATATTGCTTCTGGCTGTGTCGCTGGTATTGACTACAGCCTCATCTGCCCAGTCCGAGCTAGCTGAGTCCAAGCCACGGGAAGCGCCGCCGGTTGAACCCTGAGGGGCCGTGTTATCATCAGCAGGTGGTATAAAGAAGCTGCCGCGAGACGCCCCGCCTGTTGCCGAGCGAGGCGCTGAATTGTCAGCCGGGGGTGTGAAGAAGTTGCCGCGAGACGCCCCGCCCGTTTGCCGAGCG
>JAAUPS010000313.1 GCA_012033015.1 Phormidesmis sp. RL_2_1 | reverse complement strand
GCCGCCTAATCGTATTGGTGGCCTGGAATAATGGTGTCAACCACCTTGCCCTGCAGCCGTTGGTTTAACCATGGTGTGTTGCGAGCTAGGGAGTGCAGTGTTTCATCTGTTGCTGACCACTCACGTTTGGGATCAAATAGGGTGATTTCTGCTGGATGATTGACTTGCAGGCTAGGGGGTGTCAGGCCCAGACATTGGGCTGGCCTTTGGCTCAGACTTTGCCATAGCTGCATAGGGCTCCATTTGCCGGAGGTGACAAAGGTTTGCCACAAAACGGATAGGGCCAGTTCTAGGCCGATGGCACCGGGGGGGGCATTGTCGAAGGCAACGGTCTTTTCTTCATAGGTATAAGGGCTGTGATCGATGGCGATCGCATCAATTACTCCGGTGGCCACCCCCTCAATCAGTGCTTGGCGATCTTGCGGGGTACCCAAGGGCGGCTCGTGCCGCAAATTAGGATCATACTGATGGAGATCGTGGGTATCGAAAATCAAATGGTGCCAAGGGACACTGGCGCTAATGGGTAAGCCTTGATCTTTCGCCTGCCGAATGAGGTGCACGCTGCGCGCGGTCGAAACTCGCATAATGTGCACCAAGGCCGGAATTTCAATAACGCATTCTAAGAGGGTGGAAAGGGCTGTGGTTTCGGCGATCGCACTCACCCCCTGCAAGCCTAGCTGCAAGGCATGGAGGCTTTCTCGGGCTACCCCATTCCCGGCCAAGGCCAGATCACAAGGCCATAGCGCAATCGGTTTTTGCAACGGCTGGGCATATTCCAACAGCCGCCGGAGAATGACGCCATGGGTGATCGGCTGGCCATCGGTAAAGCCTAGTGCACCAGCACGGGCCAGTTCGGCCAGTTCCGTGAGGTGTTGGCCTTTAGTGCCTAAGGTAATTGCGGCCCAGGGCATGAGGTGAGCTTTGCGAGCTGTGCGATCGCCTGCTCGATTGGCGGTTTGAATGGCTGCAACGGCGCTGAGACTATCTGTCGCAGGCTGGGTGTTAGGGAGTAATCCTACTCGGGTAAAGCCGCCTGCTGCTGCTGCTAATCGCAGGGAGTCATAGGTTTCTCTAGATTCATAACCCGGTTCACCGCTTTGACTGTATAGATCGATTAACCCTGGCCCTAAAAACTGGCCGCGGCCATCGATCAAGGTGACATCGTGGAGTGGTTCGGCAGCGTGTTCGGTGAGCAAAGGGGCAATTGCTGCAATTTTTCCTGCTTCAATCAGCACATCTGCTGTACCATCAGCACCGATGACAGAGCCTGCCGTCGGATCAAGAATATAAGCCTGTTTAATCAGCGTGGCCATACCCTACTCATGTGCTCTACTCATGTGCTCTACTCATGTGCTCCAGATTTGCAGATTCAAGGTGCGCTAGTTCAAAGTGCGCTAGATTTCTCTAGATCCTTTCATAAAAGATCCTTCGTAATAAAAGCTCCTTTACAGCGCGCCAGCGACCGTTTTATCAAAAATGCTGCCGGATAGATGGGTGGTAATGTTGGCCGCGCTCAGCACAGGTAAACTCTCAGGCCCATCGTGATAGTCAATCACACTGACCGCGCCATTCCCCTGCTTAAAGCGCCAAAAGTTCTTCGGGCTTAACCCGAACAATTGGCACAAAATGGCTTTGTTAATCGCATCATGGGCAACAACTAACACAGTCTGCGATCGCCCGGATGTTTGGCCTGCTTCACTATAAGCTGCCACAATGCTTTGCCAGCCTGTTTTAGCTCGCGCCCACACCTCTTGCAAGTTTTCTCCCCCCGGCATCTGTACGGTTTCAGGGTAGCGCTGCCACTGGGCCAACATCCCCGGATAGCCCGCCTCAATTTCTGACTCTAGCTTGCCTTCCCACTCGCCGTGGCTAATTTCCCACAGATGTTCTGTGGTCTCTAAATCGATCTCAAGGTGGTGTTCTAAAATTTTCTCAGCGGTTTCTTTAGGCCGTAGCATGGAAGATGTCACGGCTGCATCCAGCTTGATGGTGCTGAGAAACTCACCGGCCTGAGCTCCCTGCCTTTTGCCATTTTCGTTCAGGGGAATATCAATTTGCCCCTGAAAACGGCCATCTCGATTCCAGTCGGTTTCGCCGTGACGCACCAGTAGCAAACGCGGCCCTTTAAATCGACTGCGCCGCGCTGGGATAGGATCGCCCAAGTGACTGGTCAAATTAAGTGACTCTAATTGCGCACCCGATTGCCAGTCGCCTAAAAAGTTGAGGACATTGATGGCACAGTTATCTTGGCCCATGCTGTTGAGGCTAGCGGGGCCGAGCTTGATAGCTGCACCGATCAGCGCCCGGTTAATCGCGCTATGCCCGATGAGTAAAACCGTTTGGCCTGCATGATTTTGGAGTACGGTTTGCAAAAACTGACCTGCCCGCTGCCAAATTTCGCGCACAGGGTAAAAGTCTGTAGTGGTGCCATCAGGGCCAGGGAGCGCCATTTTGAAGGCGTCGGGCTGCTGCCGCCAAGCCCGGTATTCGCTGGGATATTCTGCCTCGACTTGATCAAAGGACTTGGACTCCCAAAGCGGTAAATTGATTTCTTTGAGATGGTCGGTTAGCTGAATAGTGGGCACATCTGCGCCTTGCTGAGTCATGGTCTGAGCAATCAGTTCGCAGGTGCGGTGGGCTCGCTTCAAGGGGCTCGAATAAATGGCGTTTAATGTCAGCGTGTTGAGCATCTCACCGACGCTTCGAGCTTGGGTCTCACCAATTTCCGTGAGAACAGCCACGTCGTGGTGACCTTGAATCACCCGCTGTACGTTAGAGGTGCTTTGACCGTGACGAACAATTATTACTGTGGTTTTCAACGGATTTGCCTTGCCATTGGATACGCCAGAGCTATCTTACACTGACATCCTAGGGTGGAAATTTCAGACAAGATGGAAAATTAGGCGGGATGGAAAGTTTAGGAGGCCAAGATGGAACGCATCATTACCTATAGTCCGGCCTATACGCTAGTGCCGACCTACGAGTGTTTTAACCGTTGCACATACTGCAATTTTCGGGTAGATCCTGACCAAGATCGATGGATGAGCTTGTCAGCAGCACAAGACGTATTGAGCACCTTGCACGCTCAATCGGTGATCGAAATTCTGATTTTGAGCGGTGAGGTGCATCCCCATAGCAAACGACGCTTGCTTTGGTTCCAGCGGATTTATCGCCTCTGTGAGCTCGCGTTGGAGATGGGTTTTTTACCCCACACCAATGTTGGCCCGCTGAGCTATGAGGAAATGGCTAAATTGCGGCAGGTGAATGTGTCCATGGGGCTATGGTGGAGCAAGTCACACCGGATTTGCTCAAGACGGTGCACGCCCACGCGCCGAGTAAGTGGCCTGAAGTGCGGCTGCAGCAGTTGGCGTTGGCCGGACGACTCAAGATTCCGTTTACAACGGGGCTGCTATTGGGGTTGGGTGAAACAATGGCTGATTGGCAGGAGAGTTTGACGGCGATCGCGCGATCGCACCGCCAATGGCACCACATTCAAGAAGTCATTTTGCAACCCCACCAGCCTGGTCAAAGCCAAACCAAAAGTCTGCCATCTTGCCACGGCAAAACCCTACGGCAGGCAGTGCAAATCGCCCGCGATATTTTACCTGCCGATATCACCATCCAAATTCCCCCCAATCTGGTTGTCTCCGATCTGGCCCTACTCAACTGTATTGCCGCCGGGGCTAGCGATCTCGGTGGCATTGGCCCCATCGACGAAGTCAACCCCACATACGGGCATCGCCGCCGCGAGTCCATGGCCGAGCTATTGCAAACTCAGGGTTGGACATTGCGACAGCGATTGCCAGTCTATGAACAATATGACAGTTGGCTCCCCCAACGCTTACAAGCAGCAGTACACCACCACCGCCTGAAATTACACGCGGCCGCGTAGCATTTGGGCCATTTCATTTTGCTTCGGAGATTGCTCTAAGGCGACTTCTTCCGTAATTCGGCCTGCTTCGTATAGCGCATACAGCGATTGGTTCATGGTGCACATCCCGTCAAACGTACAGTTGGGCAAAATCGCCTCGACCTCGTCCAACTGGCCGCGCAAAATGTAGTCCTTAATTGCGTCTGTATTGATCAAAATTTCGTGGAAAGCGGCGCGTTTGCCGTCGGTGGTACGGCACAGCCCCTGGGCGACAACCCCGATCAAAGATTCGGCGATCGCGACTCGAATCGGCGCCTGCTGCTCTGGTTCATACATGCCCAAAATCCTTTCCACCGTTTTCACCGCACTGTTGGTATGTAAGGTACCAAAGACCAAGTGACCGGTTTGGGCGGCCTTGAGTGCGGTTTCAATGGTTTCGCGATCGCGCATCTCCCCCACCAGAATAATATCCGGATCTTCCCGCAAAGACGCCTTCAGCGCATTGCTAAATTTGCGAGTATGAACGCCCACTTCTCGCTGCTTAATCAGCGACTTACGACTGGTATGGACAAATTCCACCGGATCTTCAATCGTAATAATGTGCTTCGGCATTTCCTTGTTGATATAGTCAATCATGGCTGCCATCGTGGTTGACTTACCCGAACCCGTTGGCCCCGTCACCAGAATTAACCCCTTGTGATAGTGGCACATCTCACGAATGACATTGGGCAGATTAAGCTGCTCCATCGTCAAAATCTCAACCGGAATCAGCCGCATCACAATCGACGGCCCATTGAGACTGTCAAAGATATTGATGCGCACGCGAGAAAAATCGTACTGCGCCGCCCCATCAAAATCCAAAGTTTCCTTAAATTCTGCCACCTGCTCCGGCGTCAGAATTTCTGTGAGCCAACTGTCGAACATGGCCTGTGTCGTCACCGGAAAATCCGTCGTCGAAATCTCACCACGATTTCGGTAGCGAGGCACTTCACCGACACCTACATGAATGTCCGAATAGCCTTTGTCAAAGGCTTGACGAATAATTTTCTCTAGCGTAGGACCACCCGCTGCCGCCGTGGGCATGGGTGGCGGTGTGGCTGCTCTGTGCCCGACTGCGCGAGCAGGCGGCGCCTTGACCATTTCTGTTTGAGGTGCCACCGCAGCCACCGCAGGTGCTTGTCCAACTGCGGCGCTACTGGATGGGGGCATACCGCCACCTGCCCTAGGCGGCGGCGGTGGCATAGCAGGTCTAGGTGGTGGCGATGGCGGCGATTGCAAATTGCTCATAGAGCCCCTCAAAAAATTGCGAATAGTGTTGACAGTGCAAAGCCGATACCTCACGGCATCTGGCTAAAAAGTAGTCGTGCTAAAAAGTGGTCGTTAGTCATTGCTATGTATGCCCTAAGCTTGCCCAGTGCGCCCCTCAAAACTGGGGTGCTCCACCTCTGCAAACCTACCGAAATAAGCCTCTCAACTTAACGCCTGATCAAACACCTCACAAAACCGTT
>JAAUPS010000100.1 GCA_012033015.1 Phormidesmis sp. RL_2_1 | reverse complement strand
AATTGAGCTGCTGTGGCCGAATGGAATAACAAGATAGCAGCGCTTGAATATAGTCAGCCAAATCGGGTTGACTGAGGTTTTGGCCTGATAAGTTAACGCTGATATAAGGTGGCTCTTCTGTCGGCTTTTTGGTCAGCGCTTTGCCCATTTGTTTGGGTAAAAGCTGGCTCAAATTTTGGCTCAAATTTTGGCTCAAATTTTGGTTCAAATTCTGGCTTAACTGCTGACATACTGCCGCCATCATCCATCGATCAATGTCAACGATTAGGCCAGTTGCTTCTGCTAAGGGTAAAAAATCAGCCGGTAGAAGCAGCCCTCTTTTGGGGTGCTGCCACCGTACCAAAGCTTCAAATCCGACTATTTGAGAGGTTTGTAAGTTGACAATGGACTGGTAGCAAATCCGCAGTTCTTGTCGTCTCAGGGCTAGGCGTAGGGCCTGCTCAAGGGTTGACTGTTCACATGGTGCGATCGCGCTATGGGCACTAGCCTGGGTTGACTGATCGATTGGATATGACAATTGCTTGGAAACCGGCAGCCTAGCTGATGTCATGGTCAAAAGCTGTTTAATTCGGCGATCGCGCGATCGAATAGATTGGGTCAGTTGATGAACTCGAAACCACAGAAAAGCCAACAAAAAGGCGACCGAGCCGGTCAACATGCCTATCTCTACAGACGAATAACCGATGGTCAATGACTGTACCTGCCAAGACTCAGCAGTATGCAAATGGACATGACTAAGCTGATAAGCACTGGTTTTTAAAAAAAACACTTGACTTGATGCTCAAAAGAAACGACCTGAGCGAAAACCTGAGTAGTCATGTCGATAGCTGGGCAGTAGCGACCAACCAACGGGAAAGCAATTCTACTCTGCAGTAACACAACTGTCTTACTAAAGCACTGTCTTAACTAAACACTGTCTTAACTAAAGCACTGCCTGACTAAAGCACTGCCTGACTAATAGCACTGCCTGACTAAAGCACTGTCTTACCACAGCTCAGTATCACAGCGTTGTATGTCCTTATCTCAAAACATCATGTTTTCACAAAAGATTACTTGAGATCACTTGGTTTTCCAAAAAGATTACTTGAAATTTGCCAATCTAACCCATAGACATTCACCAGGGAAAATATATAGCTGAATTCTCCAACCACAGCTATACCGCTGAGCGATATCCTGGAGGATGTACGGCTTGATTTTATGGCGGTTTGCTTTTATTGATGGGAATCTGTTCTCATCTAGCCTCTTTGCCCTATGCAAATTTACCTGGACTACAGTGCAACGACTCCGCTTCGCCCTGAGGTGATCGCAGCCATGCAAAAGGCGATGACACAGCAGTGGGGAAATGCCTCTAGTCTTCACCAGTGGGGTAATCGGGCCGCTACGGCGTTAGAGCGATCGCGCCAACAAGTTGCCAGCTTAATCAACGCCCCCACGGCGGAATCCATTGTTTTCACT
Organism: Phormidesmis sp. RL_2_1; assembly: GCA_012033015.1. Classification (GTDB taxonomy): domain Bacteria; phylum Cyanobacteriota; class Cyanobacteriia; order Phormidesmidales; family Phormidesmidaceae; genus Phormidesmis. The sequence continues at coordinate 16,157 of JAAUPS010000100.1, read as the reverse complement.
GCTGGCGGTAGCGAAGCGAACAACTTAGTGATGCAAGGGATTGCCCAGCGGGCCTTAGCTCAAACAGGGCAGCCTCAGCATGTGATCATTTCAGCGGTGGAGCACTCAGCCATTGCTGAACCCGCTCGCCAGCTAGAAAGGCAGGGTTGGCAAATCACCCGACTTGCGGTGAACCCCCAAGGTGCAGTCGATCCACAACAGCTCCAAGCCGCGTTGCAGCGCAATACGGTATTGGTTTCTGTGATTTATGGTCAAAGTGAGGTTGGCACGCTGCAGCCGATTGCCAAGCTAGGGGCTATGACCCAAGCCCATGGCGCATTATTCCACACCGACGCGGTGCAAGTTGCAGGTCGCCTACCGATCAATGTGCAACAACTGCCCATCGATTTTCTCTCGCTTTCCAGCCATAAAATTTATGGCCCCCAAGGTGCAGGTGCGCTATACATCAGGCCAGATGCGACTTTGCCGTTGCCCATAATTACTGGCGGCGGGCAAGAACGGGGCTTGCGTTCAGGCACACAGGCCATTCCTAATATTGTGGGTTTTGGGGTTGCTGCTGAATTAGCCGCTATAGAAATGCCGACGGAGACTTTGCGCCTCATTCATCTACGCGATCGCTTTTTTTCGCTGCTAAGCGATACCCCTGCGCTAGTACCCACGGGCGATCCTCGTCACCGTTTGCCCCATCATGTGAGCTTTTGCCTACCCCATACAGATATCACTGGCAAAACACTGGTACGACAAATGAACCTAGCCGGTATCGGCATCAGCGCTGGCTCCGCCTGCCATAGCGGTCAGCTCAGCCCTAGCCCTGTTTTGCAAGCCATGGGGTATAGCGATCGCACCGCCAAAAGCGGCATTCGCCTCACCCTAGGCCGACATACCACTGCAGCCGACGTAGACTGGAGCGCCCTGGTACTGAAACAAGTCCTCTCCAGAACCATCGCCACGGCTTCACCCTTATTAACCGTATAATCTCTCTCCTCAACTCCACCACAGTCCCCCACGCTCATTCCCTAGCCCTATGCAGCCCCTTCCCTCTATACCCACCACACTCTTTGAAGCGACCGAACAGGCAAAAACCGCTGTTCAAGCGGCCATCCAAGATGGTTACAACCGTATTCAAGTAGAAATGGTGATTCCTGAACTCAAGCATCAACCGATCGCACAACAGTTTTTAGATATTTTTGGCGAGCAGCAGTTCAAGGTGCTGTTTCCCGATGCCGGTGCAGCAGCGCTAGCTCGTCGAGACTGGGAAAACCCTGACTTTACTATCCGAGGGCTGGGCGAACTCGCTGAACCCGTGGAGCCAGACGATGACGCTTATTTGGTGGTCAACCCTTCGGCCATTGAGGTTGCCGCTGTAGAATCACTGTGCAATCAAGCGGGCGATCGCCCGGTAATTTTGCTCAATCCTCAGTTGGAAGATGTGGCCATTGTGGGCATTGGCTATGCCGCCCGACAGTTACGTGAGCGATTTCTCAGTCAAATCGAATCCTGCTATTACCTCAGATCTTTAGACGCTGCCGCTCTCTACCGTTGCTATCCCCATCCCTGGCAGGTCTGGCGAGAGATAGCCCCCGATCAATACGAGTGGATGGTTGACTTTCCGCAGCGGCCCTCTGGGGAAGACATTGATCGTATCTTGTATGCAGCAGATCATCGTTCTCCAGCCAGCACTGACCCATCAGCTCTTGACCCAAAGGGGCAGACCGGCAGTCAAACCGGCAGTCAAACCGGCAGTCAAACTGACAGTCAAACCGGCCGTCGTAAAAAAGGGCTCTTCGCCGAACTCCAGCAATTTATCCGCGCACTGACCCAGTAAGTTCATCCCCATTCTCTAAAAACTGCCCCCATGGCCCTTTTCATTCTCTACTGGGTGCTGATTGCCCTGATGTTGATTGGTATTATTGGTGCTTTTGTCCCGGCATTGCCTGGGATAGGGCTGATTGTGACTGCGGTTATCGTGTGGACGGTGCTGAGTCCTGCTGCGACCAGCACCGCTTTGGTGACAGCGGTGATTGCGCTGATCTTGAGCCTTGCAGTAGGGTACTTAGCCACTTACTTTGGTGCAAAAAGCGTAGGCGCTAGTAGTTGGGGGCAAGCCGGAGCGATCATTGGGCTGATAGTTGGCTTTTTAGGACTATTGCCAGCGCTACCGCTGGGCGGGCCACTACTGGGCATTTTATTGGGCACGATGATGGGCGCTTTTATCGGAGAATTTCTCTATAGAAAAGAACTCAGCCTGACAGAAAGGGTGACGCTTTCTAGCAAGGTCAGCTTGGCAGTCGTCGTCAGCTCATTAATCGGCACCTTGCTAGAAGGTTTACTGGCTATCATCACGGTGATCGTCTTTATCCTGACAACCTGGTCAACAGTTGGCTCACCGCTGCCATCGTAATTTTCATCACTGTCATTTGCCCTATCCTTACTGACACATTTATCCTTATTTACACAGTTATACGGAGAACATGATCTCAATGATGATCTCCATGGGGATATGAGCGTCAAAGCTATAGTAAAATCCATCAAACGCATGACGATAGCGATTGATTCTGCTTGAAATCCTCTGATCTTTATCGATTCTTCATCAAATTAAGTCTCATACGGAACAAAATGACGACTTTATGTATCGTATGTTCTAGGTAGGGTGCAGTAGTTTTACAGGGTCACGATTTGGCGACCCGAAACCATTGCAATTCATTATTTAGAGCAACTATGGCAGCAGCAACGGCGACTGCATTGATTAAAACATTCCTGACTCAAGAATGCTTTAATCGGATAAATTTTATGATGCGTTTTGCACAGCGGCAGCACGCTACTCAACGACCGCTAGCACTGACAAGCTTTACGCCGACGCATTTTGCCATTCTGCAACTCGGTGTCCCGATTTGGAATCAATGGCGAGCGAGTGAACCGTTGACTATCCCTAATTTACAGAATGTTGATTTGAGTGGGCTGCACTTAGAGAATATCAACCTTTGTCGGGCCAATTTGCGAGGAGCAAACCTGTGTGGCACCTATTTTTATGATGCTGACTTTCAGGGCGCTGACTTGCGCAGGGCGAATTTGACACGGGCTGGGCTGATTGGCGCCAATTTACACAGAGCCAACCTATCAGGCGTAGTGGCGAAACGGGCCTATTTAGCCCAAAGCGATCTCAGTTATGCCAACCTGTCAGGGGCTTGTTTGCAAGCTGCTGATTTGCGAGCAGCGCTGCTCAATCAAACGATTTGGACAAATGCAAAAATCGCCGAAGCAGATCTAAGCACCAGCGATGATTTACCCATTGCTCAGATCAATCAACTGGCAGATGCCCATCTGGCGCATTTACCTTCTGATGTGAGAAGCCAGTTAGGATTACAGCCCATCACCCAACAGGTTGAAAAAGTCCCCTTGTCTGCACTGCGCTTTAGCCGCGAGACCTCTCAGGTGATGGAACGCCCGCTCGCAAAGCTCAGACGCACTCAGCCAACTGCTCGCCAGTTAGCGACGAGCTGACGTGACGACGAGCTAACTTGACGACGAGCTAACTTGACGATGGGCTAACTTGACGACGAGCTAACTTGACGATGGGCTAACTTGACGATTAGCTCAAGACGGCCAACAGCGCTATATCAACAGCGCTATATCAACAGCGCTATATCAACAGCGCTATATAGCTTGTGCCGGATGCATAACGCCGACGGCAAGGCTACGCCAACGGGTACAAGCGCGTCGCTTGGCCCGCTGTCACGTCATGGTTTCAGCCAACATGCTGTACTTCAGTCAAGCGACCAAAGCTATAGCTGATTTAAAAATGGCTGGGAACGCTGTCGTAGCGAATGTTGGCTGTTTTGAGACGTTCAACGGCTTCTGCCAGACGATCGCACTCTGCAATCAGGCTAATGCGTATATAGCCTTCGCCGCCTTCTCCAAAGGCTGTACCCGGCGTAACGACAATTCCCGTCTTTTGCAGTAGCAAAAAGGCAAAATCAGCCGCGCCGATACCGGGTGGACAGGCGACCCATAGATACATCGCAGCGCTGGGTTTGTCCACCTGCCATCCCAGAGTTGCCAGGGCCTTAATTAAAAAATCTCGGCGACTGCTGTAGCGCTGCTGAACCTCTGTTAAAAAATGATCCGGCAGTTGTAGCGCAGCTTCAGCGGCTTTTTGTAGGGCTGAAAAAATGCCGTAGTCTAGGTTGGTTTTTAGCGTACGCAATCCTTGAATCACGTGACGGTTGCCAACAACAAAACCAACCCGCCAACCGGCCATATTGTAGGTTTTTGACAGGGTGTGAAATTCTACGCTGATATCCTTAGCGCCAGGAATCTCTAACAGGCTCGTGGGCTGATAGCCATCAAAAGCTAGCTCCGCGTAGCAAAGATCGTGGATCAATAAAATTTGATGCTGCTGGGCAAAGGCCACCATCTCCTCAAAAAAGGATTTGGGCGCAACCGCACCTGTGGGGTTATTAGGATAGTTAAAAAAGAGAACTTTGGCTTTTTTCGCCAAGTCTGTCGGAATATCGTCAAAGTCAATGAGCCAGTTATTTTCAGCCCTGAGCAGAATGGTGTGGATATCGGCTCCGGCGATCGCAGGCCCTCGAAAATGCGCTGGATAGGCAGGAGTCGGCACTAGCACCACATCGCCTGGATTGATGTAGGCCATGGCCAAATGTCCTAGCCCCTCCTTTGAGCCCATCAGCGGTAAAGCTTCACCGTCTGGGTCAAGCTTGACGCCATAGCGACGGTGATACCAGCTTGTAATCGCTCGGCGAAAGCTGGCCGTCCCTTCAAACGGAGGATAGCCATGATTGCGTTCATCTTGAATGGCCCCTAAGGCAGCTTCGATGACGGGCTGAGGCGTTGGCCCCCCAGGATTACCCATGCCTAGATCGATTAAGTCAACGCCTTGAGCTTGCGCATTCGCCTTCAGCTCATCTAATCGGGCAAATACATAAGGCGGCAGCGAACCTAGCCGTTCGGCAGGTTTCAACCAATCTAGCGTCATCAAGGCGACCTCTCAAGGCATTGGGAAAGCATTGCAAGGTAATTATTTTAGGCTGAAATCGTCGTCATTGAAGGAATCGCTGAGCCAGTGTCGCTGCTCAAGTGAGTGTCGCTGTTTGAGGCAGTATTGGTCGCCACCGCTGGCCCAGCAGTCGTTGACACCATCGCTGCCATGACTTGCTCAGCTTGCACCGGAAACGGTAAGTGGTGAATATCTGATCCTGCTTTGCAGGCAATGGTTGCAGCCTGCTGAAGCTGGGCGATGGTCAGCCCAGCCATGGCCAGATCTGCCAGGGAGGTCGGTAGGCCAATGTCGCGGTAAAACTGTAAGAGCTGCTGGCGGGCGGTGGCGGCTAGGGCTTTGCCGGGTCCCATTTCTTCTAATCGCAGTTGTACCAAAATGCCATAGGCTACTTTTTCGCCGTGAAGGGTACCATGGGCCGCCACATGGGTCAGGCCGTTATGTACCGCGTGAGCAGCGACGGTGCGGCACTGCGGGCCGCCCATACCGCCGATGACACCGGCCATGAGTACTGCTGCATCGACCACCTCTTGCCACGCATTGCCGCCCGGATTTTCGAGCGCTGCGGCTGATTTTTGAAACAAAATATCGCGCAGCACTCTGGCCTGCTGGACTGCGCCAATGACCATCGTGTGGTCAGAGTGGCCGCTGCTGACAGAGGACTCATACCATTTGGCGATCGCATCACCAATGCCAGCGACCAATGTTCGTTTAGGCGCTGTTGCCACCAAGTCATAATCGAGCACAATCATCTGCGGACAGCTTGGCAGCCCAACATCGTAGAGAAAGGCTCCGGCATCAGAATAGACATTTGACAGCGCTGTCCAAGCCGCGCAGGTGGCCGCTGAAGTCGGCACTGTCACGATTGGGAGCTGTTTTTGATAGGCCAGCAGTTTGGCTGCATCTAACGCTTTACCACCACCAATACCGATGATGAAATCGGCGTTGTGGCTCACGGCGGCTTGATGTAGACCGGCTAAAGCGGCTTCACTGCAATCTTGAGCGGCTTGAGAGCCGTTGTAAGTTGCCGTCGCGGTAGACAGCTCGCTCAAGGCTGAGGAGATAAACGGCAAAGCTGCACTGAGCGAATGCTGGCCACTCACGAGTAAAGGCCGACAACCTAACTGGGCAAAACGGGAACCACTTTGTGCCAGTACGCCGTGGCCACGAATGACTTGGGCTGGGGCAATCGTTAAAATGGGCAGGGTCGATGGGGCCATAAAATACCTAACAAAAGATGATCTATACCAAAGACGATCTATACCTAAAGACGATCTATAGCGTTGCAAGCGGTAAAGGTGACCAGAGGCTCAATGGTGCAATTATGAAGGTGCAATTATGAAGGTGCAATGATGAGGGTGCAATGATGAGGGTGCAATTATGACGCAGCGCTCTTGGCCTTTGCCAATTTATCTGGATAGATTTCGACGATTGGTGATGTTGTCGTTTTATCGGTGCTAGGGGTGACTTGGCCCACGTACACCAGCTCTGAAACCCCTGGCTTGTGTACAATTGCCCTGGCTCGAATCGTCGGCGTGGCGCGACCGGAGCCGCCGATACGGCTGGGCTTGAGTAAATTACTGGCGGCTTGCAATAGGGTCGCTTCTAGTTCGGTTTCGGTGATGGCATTGGGCACAGCAATGACGACTTGAGCGGCTCCTGAATCAAAGACGGTCTTGTAGGGAATGGCACCGGGAATGGATGTTCTCACTAAGGGCTGAAAACTCAGGCCAAAAAAGCCGACGGTGAGAACACCCATGAAGCCCGTAGCACCCACGAGGCGAAAGCGAATGCCCCATTTCAAGAAGAATGCGATCGCCGTCATCACGCCAAAGGTAACGGTACCCAAAGCCAGCCAGCCAGCACCTTGAAAAAACTGTTCAGGAGTGAGCATAGAAAATTTCAAGGGGTTTCAAAAATACTCACCAATTATAGTGTTTCCTTTGTCACCCGATGGGACAGCGCAAAAGATGGCGGTCAAGAAGGCGGCACAGACGGGATAAATAAGGCTGCACCTCATCCTGCCAGAGACCCCTGAATATGACGTTTCAACGCTTTCGCCGCTGGCGATGGTTTTGGCCTTTTGCGATCGCTTTGTGCCTCACCTTGGCCAGCAGCCTGTGGCGCATTAACAGTGCCTCTCAGCCCACCCTTGCACCTGCGATCAGCCCGCTTCCCCAAGATCCCTACATTCAGGTCTTTTTCAATCAGTCGGAGGCTAGCGTCTACACCGATCCCTATCGTCAAATTGAGCGATATGGAGACGACCTAGAGCAGGTGGTTATTCAGGCAATCGAGCAGGCCACAGCCTCAATTGATGTGGCGGTGCAATCGCTGAACCTGCCGCGAGTTGCCCAGGCACTGGTGAGCAGCGCGCAGCGGGGAGTGCGCGTACGCGTGGTGATGGAAAACCAGTATGCCAATCCTATTTCTGCGAGCGCTCAAGCTGAACAAGCCGCTGCCTGGATGGCGGTTGCTGATGGCGATCGCGATGGTACCATCACCCCCCTTGAAATCGCCCAAGCTGACGCTGTAGGCATTTTGCGCAGCGCCAGCATTCCGCTCATAGACGATACAGCCGATGGCTCTAAAGGTAGCGGCCTGATGCACCACAAATTTTTAGTGATTGATCGGCGTTGGGTGCTGACCGGCTCTGCCAACCTCACCTTGTCCGGCATTCATGGCGATGGGCTCGATCCCGCCAGTCGAGGCAATGCCAACGCCCTGCTCAAAATTGACAGTCCAGCCCTAGCGGAGTCCTTTAACCGTGAATTTAATCTCATGTGGGGCGATGGCCCAGGCAACAGCTCTGATAGTCAATTTGGCCTGCAAAAACCTCACCGCCTAGCCCAGGTGCTGAGCCTACCTGGTAGCAACATTACTCTGCAATTCTCTCCACTTTCTGCCAGCCAACCTTGGGACAACAGTGTCAACGGCCTGATTGTTCGCACCTTGGCTGGGGCAAGCCGCAGTATTGACCTAGCGCTTTTTGTTTTTTCAGAGCAGGCGATCGCCAATCAGCTTCAAGCTCAGGTGAATGCAGGCACGGGGCTACGGGCACTGATCGATCCTAGCTTTATCTATCGCAGCTACAGCGAAGCACTGGACATGCTAGGGGTCGCACTTTTCGATCAGCGCTGCAAAATCGAGCAGAATAATCAAATTTGGCTTAACCCCATCACCACTGTCGGCTCGCCAGAACTGCCCTCGGGCGATAAGCTGCATCATAAGTTTGCCGTGATCGACGGCACCACCGTGATCATCGGCTCTCAAAACTGGAGCGATGCAGCCAACACCCAAAACGATGAGACCTTGCTAGTGATTCGCAATGCCACTGTCGCCGCGCACTTCAACCGTGAATTTGAAAGGCTTTACCGCAACCCAAGACTGGGCAACACGCCCCTATTAGAGCGCAAAATGAACGAAAGTCAGCAGCGCTGTCCTGGCTGAAAATGACCCAAGCCCTGTGGCCGTCAGTGACGACTCTTGCTCGACGGCTGCCGCTTCAGCCCACAAAACCACCCGAACACGTTGGGGTCATTTTCCATTGCCGCTGCATCGGCTTGGGTTTGCCTCGCCATGTCGTGATACCACTGACAATAGTTTGCTTGCGCCTGACGCCGTTCTACCTCCATGCGAAATTCTTGAGCGGCTTGCTGCAGTTGTAGCGCCTCTGCAATGGCTTCAACTTCGGCGGCCTTGGGCAGAAGATAATCAAACATATGGGCTGTTTTTAGACGCTGTTTTTAGACGCTGTTTTGGGACGCTGTTTTTTCAGCGCTGGCTTCAAAGCGCTGGCTTAAAAGCGCTAGCCTTCATCCTATCGTTTAGGCCCAACCCTGCAGTCGATAGATGATAAAACCGACATATTCTTTAAGGGCACGGGTACATCGGCTAAGGGCTTCTGCATCAGGAATCAGCGCCAAAATATGGCCTTGCCAAGTTAGATTGGCGCTAGATTGAGTGGTCACAAGATAATCTGTGGGAGCAGGAATGGCATGGATGCCAAGTTTTTTGAAAATCGCTATGGCTCGGGGCATGTGCATCGCCGAGGTCACGAGCAGTACCGATGAAATCGCATTTTGATCGAGTATTTCTTTGACATTGACTGCATTTTGTCGGGTATTGAGTGATTTACCCTCTAGCAAAATGGCCGATTCAGGAACGTTCATTGCCATCGCAAATTCCTTCATGTCATCTGCTTCTGACGGCTCCCCTTGGGTGGTCGCAGCGCCACCTCGCCATGTCACCCGCCCGCCGCTCAAAATCAGCTTGGGGGCTCGGTTTTGGTTGTAGAGACGAGCGCCGTAGAGAATGCGATCGCCCTGCTCTCGAATTTCGACCCAGGGCCGTGGTGCCAATGCTGGCTCAGTCGCACCGCCTAGGATGACAATGGCACCGGCAGTGGGCATGGGTACGGGCGGCAGGTATTGCTGTTCTAGCGTGCTAACCAGCTTATTGCTGACCGTTGAGTTGCTGCTGATAAAGAGAATAAAAAGGGCAGATGCGATCGCCCATGTCGCCCGTTTGGGATAACGCCATAGCCAGAGCAATCCCAACCCCATAAGTAGCACGCTCAGGCCAACGGGATAGACAAACAGCGGCAATAGCTTAGAGAGGAAAAACATCCAACTGCCTAGGCGTGAAATGATTTGGTCTTTTGATCTGCTCTTTTGATCTGCTCTTTTATAGGCACTTGCATTTAGCGAGATTGTCTACTTGCCCGTGCCTTGCGGGTGCGCTCCAAATAGCGTCTTTTCGATTTACTCGGCCCCAAAAAAGGCAAGTTCCATCCCCCTAAGCCCCGGCCCACCTCAAAGCGCCTTTTGCTGACAACGGGCTGTTCCTCTTCTGGAGCAGAGGGCACGCCGCCTTTTACCTGCGCCCAAGCGGTAACAATGCCGCTGGAAAAGCCGCCAATTGCCCCAAAGACAATACTAAACGTCACCGGATAACCCAGCAGAACAAAGGCCAGCAAAAAATAGAGCCAGTTTCTGAGAATAGCTGGAATGAGTAAATCAGCCAAGGCACCATCACTCTCGTTTTTTAAACGAGGTGCACAGAATGTATTAAGTTCACTCAATATACCCTGAGGACACTGCCTATGGCAGCTTCAGCCGTCTGCTTCAGCCGTCTGCTTTTAACCGTCTGCTTTAACCTCAGTACTATGCTCAAATACGCTAGCAAGCTGCTGCTGAATGCTGGCTTCAGGCTGAGTCGTATCGATCGTCATCACCGGTGTACTTAGCGCAAAAGGCTCCATCACTTGCTTCGCTAAAATCGCGGCAGTCGCATCGGCGATATCCCCTTTGCGACCGGTGACGCGAGCTTTGAGTACGTCTTTAGGGGCAGTGCAATAAATGAAGGTCATAGGAATACCGGCAGCTTGGGCAGATGCGATCGCCTCTTGACGCTTGGCTTGGCGATCAAACTTGGCATCTAAAATTACCCGGTAGCCTGATTGGGCCAGTTGCGCACCTAGCTCAATCAAGCGAGTATAGGTTCGATTACTCATCGCTGGGGTATAAATATTGTCGCCGCCTTTTTCATGGAGCGGTAACCCGGCTAAATGCTTACGAATGGCATCCGAGCGCAGCCGAATGGCACCTGATTGACCAGCCAACAGGGTCGCCGTTGTGCTCTTCCCCGAGCCTGATAGGCCCGCCATGGCCGCTAAGCTGCCTTTTTTTTTGAACGTAAGCCCAAGCTAAGGTGTAATACTTAGCGGCTTTCTCACGGGCCGCTTTTTTGTCGGCCTCGGCAACGGACGGATCGCTCAGCATAAAGGAGGTCACCTTGGCACGTACGTAAGACTGGCGACTAACATATAGGGGCAAGATTTCCAAACCCTCATAATCTCCAGATTCTTCAACATACTGATTCAAAAAAGCTGTGCTTAAATCGTGCCGACCGGCGACTTCTAAGTCCATCACAATATAGGCAATGTCGAACATCGTATCGACAAAGCGAAAGGGCTCATTAAATTCGATGCAGTCGAAAAGGTGAATTTTATCTTCCCATTCGCAAATGTTACCGAGATGCAAATCGCCATGGCAGGCGCGAATGCGATCTTGGTCGAGGCGCTTTTGAAAGAGGGGTTGCTGGGTAGCAAAAAAGGTGTCGGTGTAAGCTTTGGTTTCGTCAAACTGCTGCTGCGTTTGAGGCTTATCGATGGCATCTGTGCCAATGTAAACCTTGGTTTGCTCGTAGTTTTCGTCGATAGACTGGCGGATGGCCGCAATCGTGCCGTAGCTGCGAATGTGATCGCTAGTCGCCGTTTCGCGATGAAAGTTAGCAATCGTGGTGGCCAGCGATCGCACCTTTGCCTCATCAAGCAACCCCTTCTCAAACTGGTCACTCAGCAGCGCCGACTGTGGAAATTGACGCATCTTCACCGCGTATTCTACCGGCTCACCACCGCCATTAATTTCAAATCTTACGCCTGCTTGCGCCTGATGAGTGCGGGTCAAAGGAACCACCCTCAGATAAAGCCGACCAGCACCGCGCTGATTGAGACGGAGTTCTTCTTCGCAGAAATGCTTCCGCTTTTCTAGGGTGGAATAGTCTAAAAAGCCAAAGTTTACCGGTTTTTTTAGCTTATAGACGTAGTCGCCTGTCAGCAGCACATAAGAGACGTGAGTCTGCATCAGGGTAATGGGCTCAGTCACCGAATGCGGATAAAAATCCGGCTTGAGCATCTCTTGAATAAGTCTAGGTAGCGCAGAATCAGTCATAGCTGTAAATGCAGTTGCGATAGAACTTAAGCAGGATTTCAGCACGGCTATTATGCCAGCTTATAGCAAAGTAAGGATGCATTCTGACTTTACGTCTTGGTGAGCTGCTGCGGCTAGTCAAGGCTTCTAGCGTTGGCGTAGCCTCTCAGAGGAGAATGACGATTGTCCTAACTAAACTCGACAGAAGCTATATAGCTTGGCCTGTTGTCACATAGAGGATTCAGCCAGCGTGCTGTACCTCAGCCCAGCGACCAAAGCTATAGTAATGCACTGCTTCATTGACAACTTGAATGAGGACTATATCTATAGCAAAAGGCCAGAAACTATAGATTTCCTGGCCTTTTTACTAGAGCCTCATAAATTGTGTGGCGTCTGTGAGTCGTCAACTAGTATGGGTCGTCAACTAGTATGTGGCGTCAACTAATAACACAGCCTACGAAGCTGCACCAGCCGCGATCGCATCACCTTCAGCAGGCGATGCGGCGTCACTATCGTCAGCAGCATTGGCTGTTCGCGGTGCGAGCACAGAGACAACCAACAGCTTATCGTCAGCGGCAATAGAAGTCCCTGCCGGTAGGGTAATTTCGCCAATATGGAGCGCATCACCAATATCCAAACCCGAAATGTCCACATCTAAGGACTGAGGAATGGCATCAGGCGGGCACTTTAGCTGGACTTCAGTCATCACCATATCGAGAGTACCGCCTTTGTTAGCGACACCAATAGCTTCACCGACAAAGTTAATCGGCATACTCACTTCAATTTCTTTTTGAGATGAAATCGAGAAAAACTGAGGTGATGAATTTTATTTTTCCAAGGATGCTTTTGCACTTCACGCAAAATTACCTTGCCTGTCCAAGGCATATCGCTCACATTGACCGTGATGACAGATTTATTGACTGTGGCTTTTCGCAAAAGCGCCTCAGCATCATAGTTGCTGAGCTTTAGCGCTACCGATTCTTGACCATTGTGACCGTAAAGAACCGCTGGCAAAGTACCTTCTCGGCGCAATTTTTTGGGTTTTTCGTCTGCGGCACGCTGGGTGCACTCAATTGTTAAATCCATGGGAGTAGCTAGGTGTTCAGTCTGTAGGTTTCGTTATCTGTAGAGTTGTGATCTGTGTGATTTGCAGGTTTTATCTGTTGGTTTTATCGGTAGGATCGTTAGAACGCAAGCAGCACCACAGATACGGTCGGGAAAGCTTCTAAAATGGCCCCAAAAAATTGGCCCGAAGAGCTATTCTACCTGATTAAGCGATTACCTGAGCGGCAAGTTAGATTAGCAGGCTATAGCAGTTTGTGGATGCATCCGCATACCGCTATAACTTGGCCCGTTGCCCTGTAGGGATTCCGCCAGTAAGCCTGTATTCAAGCCCAGCGACCAAAGGCTATAGAGGGGCAAGTTCGGCATAGGTGCTGAGAGCGGGTGCCTAGAGGGGGCGCTTTGCATCAGGCCGTAACTTTGAAGGCACTGGTATTTTCTGTGAGCAAGGCTCGCTTCGGCCCGTGAATGGGATCTTCTACGATGATGGTCTGATCGCGGCTGGCCCCTAACGAGACAATTGCGATGGGAGCCTTAGTCAGCTTGGCCAAAAATTCTAGGTAGTTTAAGGCGGCTTTAGGTAAATCAGCGAGGGTGCGGCAGTTCTCAGTGGAGGTTTTCCATCCAGGCATTGTTTCGTAAATCGGCTTACACCGAGCAAACTGGCGGGCGCTACTGGGCATTTCAGAACAGCGCTCGCCATCTAGCTCATAGGCAACACACACTTTAATTTCGTCGAGACTGTCGAGGACATCTAGCTTAGTAATAGCCAGACAATCTAGGCCGTTGATGCGCACCGCATAGCGGCTGACGACCCCATCAAACCAACCGCAGCGACGACGGCGACCGGTGGTAGTCCCAAACTCGGCGCCAACTTCGCAGATCATGTTGCCGACTTCGTCATCTAGCTCCGTGGGAAAAGGCCCTTCGCCAACTCGGGTGGTGTAGGCTTTGGCAACCCCAATGACACGATCAATCGTGGTTGGGCCAACGCCTGAGCCAATGCAAGCGCCACCGGCGACAGGGTTAGAGGAGGTGACGTAGGGGTAGGTACCATGGTCAAGATCCAGCAGGGTGCCCTGAGCGCCTTCAAAGAGGATGTTCTTTTTTTGTTGGGCGGCGTTGTAGATGTGCAAAGAGCTATCGGTGATGTGCGATCGCAACCGATCGGCATAGGCCACATACTCATCTAGCACGTCTTTGTAATCAAGCGGTTCTAGGTCATACAGCTTTTCAAGCACGACATTTTTATAGTCAATTGTCCACTTCAGCAAATCTGCAAACTCATCGGTATCCATCATGTCGATGATGCGAATACCCGTGCGCTCAGATTTATCCGCATAAGTGGGGCCAATCCCGCGCTTAGTGGTGCCAATTTTTTTATTCCCGCGCCGCTCCTCAGCCGCCTGATCAATCAAGCGGTGATAAGGCATGGTCACATGGGCCGTTTGTGAAATAAAGAGATTCTCTGAAGAGACATTGAGGGCCTCCACTTTGTCTAACTCGGCAATCAGTTCCTTAGGATCTATCACCGTACCGCTACCGATGATGCACTCGGTTTTGGGGTAGAGAATGCCTGAGGGAATCAGGTGCAATTTGAAGGTTTGTCCAGAGACGACAACGGTGTGGCCAGCATTGACGCCGCCTTGATATCGCACAACCACATCCGCTGATTTACTCAGCAAATCAGTGATTTTGCCTTTACCTTCATCGCCCCATTGAGCGCCGATAACAATAACGTTAGCCAAGAGAATTACATCGCTAGAGTTCAAACAAACAACCATTATCACCAAGCCGTGATTGAAGTGTCAACAACAAAACTTGGCGTGGTTTTTACTAATTTTGGTTGAAACGCGCTTGATACCCTGTTTAAGGCAACTTTTAAGATCGCTTAAATTTCGACTAAGGTCATCTAACCCCTTATCAGATTTCTAATTTGTAGGGTAAAAGGGAGTAATACGTTTTTTTACTGACTTCCGGATTTATATTTCTACAGGATTTTTACGTACTACTGGTATTTTTCCCAAAGGCCTAGTTTGGGGCTGATCTTGGCCCTCTTTCAATACTACAAAGCAACTAAAAAGCACCTTAAAAAACGCTCAAACAAGCATCCTGTTTCCTTATTTAAAAATTGAATTTCTTCTTAATTTTCTCAAAAACCAAGTAACAGAGAATGCATTCTCTGAGCGCTTTACCGTACTTATGAGCCGAGGGCCTTAACGATGAGTCTTTATGCAGAACTTCACCGCCACTTGGGTGGTTCCGTGGTACCTCGCGTACTATGGCGTTATTTTGAGCGCAACCGACCTGATATTTCTAATCAATTTACCGACTACCCAGCCTTTGAGCAGTTTTATACCCAGCCCAAAGAAACCCTAGAGGAATATTTAAAGCTACATACCCTTGTAGAAAGTGTGCAGACCAAAGAAGCGCTACCTTACTTCATTTATCGGTTAATTCGTGGCGCTTTTGTATTTGAGAATTTGGCTTATTTAGAACTGCGATATACGCCCTTTTATCGCACACCTAGCCGCTTAAGCGATGCTCAAAGAATTGATGCGATGGCGGAAATTATTGAGGTGGTGGGCCGTGCTAGTCATCAAAGTGAGTATCCGGTCGTCACCAAGCAACTGTTATGTCTGCACTCCCGTTTACCTTACGAGATTAACCGAGCCACACTAGAGCTAGCCGCTCAGTACCCTGAGTATGTGTGTGGTATCGATATTGCTGGTGGTGACGCAGTCTACAACCTCGATGAGTTGAAGCGGCTGTACGCCCAGGCTCAAAGCTTGGGACTCAACACAACAGGTCACCTGTATGAAACCAAAGACGGCTGCTACCCTGAGCTGCTGCCTTATCTCATGCGTATTGGCCACGGCATTCAAATACCGCTACGTTACCCCGAATTACTCAAAGAAGTCGCAGCCCGTGGGCAGTGTTTGGAAGTATGCCCTACAACCTATTTGCAGACGGGCACCTTGGAAGAGATTGGCCAGCTCAAAACCGTGTTTAACCGCTGTTTTGATGCCGGGGTCGATATTGCTATTTGCACTGACAATGCAGGGCTGCACAATGTGCGGCTCCCGTTTGAGTATGAGAACTTGCTGACTCATGATGTGATTGGCTTTGACGGATTGCGAGCTTGTCAGGCGGCGGCTTTTCGCCATGCGTTTGCTTGGCCCCATCCCCATCAGCCCGCTTCGCTGCTCTCTAGCTTGCTCAGCGAGCGCGACACTTATCGAGAGAGCCTAGAGTCGCTGTCGTAAGCAAACGGCAGCGGCCTATGTGGGCCTATGTTTGCCCGCGTCGCTTGGCGGCGCTAGCGGTGAGACCCTGCGTCGTCGTACGGCGCATAAGGATGCTCA
>JAAUPS010000099.1 GCA_012033015.1 Phormidesmis sp. RL_2_1 | reverse complement strand
CTATCGCTATCTCGACGATCCTCAGGGGAAAAAAGCCAAGGCTGCAGCCGATATTAAGCGCGCCAAGCCCTCTGAGGTAGGGCCATTGGGCTCCCAACTAAAACACCAGCTCAAGCGCTTTTTGAAAGGGGTTGTCTCAAACAAATGACGATAAATGACCAGATGAGCCTACTCCAGACGATATAGCGTTGATCGATGGGCTGAGGTATAGCGTGCTGGCTAAAACTATTACGTGACAACAGGCCAATCATGAGCCCTGATAATCTCTGGTGCTATGGTTTGGCGCTATGGTCTGGCGCTGTGGTCTGGCGTTATGGTGGCAGCCGAGTGACTTTGGGTGTTTTCTGTACTACCCGGCTGGATTGGCTGATATGGCCTGCCGACTTGGATATTGTCGCAAAAGGGTAAATAGCCGAGCGGCATCAAAAGAGCGTGGATCGATACGCGAGCCAGAACGATCCACATTTTGATGCGTGGTAATTCGATCATCGGGCACGGTTGTACGGGCAAGTAGCCAAGCTAGGGAGCGATATTGGGCTTCTGTATAGCCACTGTGGGCAGTAGCGCTATTGCGTCCATCGGGAGGGGTCTCTAGCGAAATGTGGTAGGCAAAGTTATTGACTGAGCTGGGAAACTTAGCATTTGTAGCAACGCTCTCTTCACCTTGGGCGGTGCGAAAAGCAGAATCACCTGCGCCAAAAGCCCTTTGTTCAGGCGGCACAATATAAATAACGGTGCCATCCAACGCGATCAAAGTGTGATAGCTGACTTGATCTTCATCTCTAGGGTGGTTGGTCTGAAATAAGTTGATCGCACTAAATGCCGAGCCTACCGTTTCATGGAGCACCACAATGTAGCGATTATTGACAGGATTACCAGCCGCATCTCGGGTATAGCGCTCCCCATAGTTGCTAGGATCAGCTAAATAAACTTCTTCCCGAGGCTGATAGCTGAGATCTGCTTGGGCAATGTCAATGCTCGCCCGATCATCGAGCGGCGGCTGAGCGCTCCCAACACTATGGCTGAAAGCATTATCATTCAAACGATTGTCGTTAATTGTAAAGTCAGTTGTGCTGCTCTCTAAGCCCGCTGGTGATAGGTTGCTCGCTGTATTGGTTTCTACTTGAGGGAGACCGACAGCTTGCTTGATTTGGGACAGTGGCTCTTGGGCGGGGCCAGAGTGAATAATTAAAGTAGCGGTTAACAAGCAGGCAATCATGCTGGTAATCCAGCCCAACCAAGAGAAACGCATAAGGCCAAAAGCGATACTAATTTAGAAGGCAAACTAATTTCAAAAAAACTCAGTCTAGATTGAGCATAGGACGAATCATTAGGGTAAAAGATAGCGATCGCTACCGTCATCCTTAATATCTGTTCACTATTTTTTGTAGGTATAGCAAAGTAAGGATGCATTCTGCGTTTGTCTTAGTGAGCATTCCTGAGCGCCGTACGACGACGCAGGGTCTCACCGTTGTCTTGGTGAGCATTCCTTAGCGCCGCCAAGCGACGCAGGTCTCACCGCTGTCTTGGTGAGCTGATGCTCGTCAAAGGTTTTAGCGATGACTATTGTCCTAACTCACTCGACAGAAGCGATAAGTATTATTTCTTAAATCATAGCCGTCAGCCGGAGAAATATGCTGAATTAGGCTGGAATGATTGCAAATCCAGACATTACGCATATCGAGATCATTTAAGATGCCGAGCGCTGCCGAGCTAAATAGCGGCGGTAATATTGCCGGTAAAGCAGCTCTAGCCTGCCTGCATAAGATTCGATGGTCGATCGCTGGCGGCGGTAAAGCCCTAAAAACAAGTTGGCGAACAGCAGCGTGGCGATCGCAACCAGCAGTCCAGCCGCCGTAGACACCAGCGCTGTTCCAATTCCAGCGGTCACATTACTGGCCGATTCTCCAGCCGCCCCAGTCAGGCTCTCTCCAAGGCGCAACGACGAAAACGTTTGCATCAGTCCTAAAATAGTGCCCAATAGTCCTAGTAGCGGTGATACACCGATAATACTTTCAAATACTGTATTGAAGCGCTTCAGCAGCGGCATTTCGGCCTGAGCTGCGCTCTCCAAGGCCAATCGGAAATCGTCAGGTGTCCCTTGTTCAAGCGTTAGCGCCGCTAAAAAAATGCGGGCAAGGGGAAATTGAGTATGGGCTTTGAGGGTTTCAATCGCACGTTGTGGCTGTGTGCTATATAGCAATAAGGTTTTTTGTATGATCTGGTCCTGTTGCTGAGAAAGCTTCAGCCAAAACAAGCCGCGCTCCAGTATCAATGTGGTGGAAAGTAGAGAAAATCCCAACAGAGGCCACATCACAACCCCGCCCGACAGAAATAGCTCGACGAGTCCCATAGTTATTAGTTCGCGTTATTATGTTGCACTCCTAAGTGTTGCACTAGTGTTGCACTCTGATATCGGCTTCTCAGCAGCCTACCGCTATCGCTGCCGACAAAAAAGCGCCAAGAGCGTCTTTACATTCCAGGGAAGTGCTCAATTTCTGCATAACCATTGAAGAGCAGTCGTTTTCCTTTGACTTCTAGACGGTTCACCCGCAACGACACGCCATCTAGATCAAATCGCTCCAAATCAACCATTTTATTCAGCACGCCAACAAAGCCCGGCATCAGCGCCTCAGAGAGCCATTCCACATCCTCACTCAAACCTTCTGGATCAAACTGGGGCTTGGCAAACACTACGCGCCTACGTCGTTCTACATCAATTTCTGCCAATAGTTGAATGGGAATATCGCTACGGTTGGGCAAATCAGTTTTGGCAGAAACCCTGACCCGCTGTTCAGGCAAAAGAATAATTTGAACATCGCGAAAAGATATCGGATCGCCGCCTGAAAGGTTGGTGACCTCTTCGGTGTCCACATTTTGGAGGTGCTTTTCAACCAAATCAGCTTTGAAAGCTTTGTTAATGCCTGATTCGGTCATGGTCACAGTGGCGATCGCGTGAGTAGCCTGCTTAAGGCGGATTTTGCCGCCCATGAGACCTGCGACATCAATGGAAACAGCATCCGTTTCAAACTCCATTTCTGCAGCTTCAAACATTTTCCGGATCACCAAACCGCGACCCTTCATTTGAAAACTATCAATCACCCCCTGCAAAATTTTGCTAGAAGGCGAACAGCGAATGGCAATATCGACAGACTCACTACGGGTGAATAACTGCTGTATAGCCTGACGAGCAACGGAATTCAGCATATTTTCGCCAAAATCCGTTGAGGAAGATTGAGAACCTAGCAGACCGCCTAACATGCTTGGGGGAAATCCCTGCTCAACAAAAGTGCACTACCATTTGTAACAAAATATGAACAAGCTTGCCATAGAATTTAGCCTATCAGACCCGCCTGTTAGCACTGAACGTTAGATGACGTAATGGTTAAGTGCCAGAAAAAATAATTGAAAATAGCTGCATTGAGCCCCAAAAAGCTATCGAATGTCATGATGCTTAGAAGTATGACCAACAGCCCAAGCAATTCAAACAATTGAGGTCAGCTTCTGAAGCTGGCTTTTGGGGGTAAAACAGCACTATCGAAATGGATTTTATAAACGTTAGCTTTATAAGAACAAAGTGCTCGTGGATAAAGGCTTAAGATAGCGACTATCTCCCGTAAGACCATCTCCTGCAAGACCATCTCCCGCAAAAAGTATGGTAGTTGCCTACTGCTCTGTGCTTACTGGGTGCTTACTGACTCATAAACTGACTTCATGTTTCTACGATACACCTGTATCCACAATCTCGCACTCAACAAAATACAAGAGAATTCAGAAAAACTAATAGCACCTATTTTTCAAAATAATCAGTTCAATACTGCTGTCTATCGCTGGCCAATTCAAGTGCTGATACGCCCTAGTTGAGATAGTCTGGGTTGAGATAGTCTGGGTTGAGATAGTCTGAGTTGGAAATGGTTAAAAGGTATAGATCTTGAGAAGAGATTAAGTTCTGCCGATTCTCACCGCAGTCAAAAACCTTTACTGTATGATCTAGGCATACAGTTTGAAGCCTAAGCGTTTTTAACTATTCACTGCTCATCACTATTCACTCATTATTCACCACTTATTGGCTAGCGTGAATAGAGTACAGAGCTAAGTTCAGATAATGGATAAGGCATAAATAATAAGCTCATAAATAATCAGCTATAGGCTAATAGACCTAGCATGGGGCGACATGCCTAGCATGGATTAAAAGCCTAGATAGACAAATTGTTTTACCCTATAGCTATTCTTAATATTTTTTGGGTTCAAGTATTCTGAATACAGGGAAGAAAAAAACAGGGAAGAAAAAAGGCAGCCACCAGAAAAGGCGAAATGTTTCCCAGGCACAATAGCAGATAAAGCCTATTACAACTATTACTCCTAACCGGTCGATTCGAATAATTCGAATTGAATTAAAGGTTACTTTCTTGATTATATAGTTCACACCAACCTAGCTCACGCCAACCTAGCTCACGCCAAAAATAGTTCACGCCAAACCTAGCTGCCATTGCTCAACGATGGTTCAGAAAGTTGGTTAGACCGCTGAAGAGATGATTGTCAAAATTTTAAAAAATCTAAAGTATTCAGCCGAAAGATATTAAACCGAAAGAAATCTAGCCCTTTTTCAAGCGAGAAAACTTATGTTAAGTAATCATCAAATTCTGGGTCAAGATTCTATTTTCACACCTGAGCAAGTGCTGGAAAATCGGGGTCGCGTTGCTATTTTCATAGACGGCTCGAACCTGTTTTATGCAGCCCTTCAGCTTGGTATAGAAATTGACTATACAAAACTTCTGTGTCGTTTGACGGCTGGTTCAAGATTATTTCGCTCTTTCTTTTACACAGGCGTAGATCGCGCTAATGAGAAACAGCAGGGGTTTCTTTTGTGGATGCGACGCAATGGTTATCGCGTGATTGCCAAAGATCTGGTTCAGCTCCCAGATGGCTCTAAAAAGGCCAACTTGGATGTTGAGATTGCGGTAGATATGATGGCCTTAGTGGGCTGCTACGATACAGCGGTGTTAGTTAGTGGTGATGGGGATCTCGCTTATGCGGTGGACGCTGCTAGCTACAAAGGCGTTCGTGTAGAGGTGGTGAGTTTGCGTTCAATGACGAGCGATAGCCTCATTAATGTCTCAGATCGCTACATTGATCTAGACAGCATCAAAGACGATATTCGCAAGAGTTCTCGGGGTAGCGGCAGTCATCCTCAGTCCCATCCCCAGAGTAACTATACCTACCGCCCACTTTCAAGTATTTCCCTGATGGACGAAGCGGAAGTTCACCCATAGCGAATAGCGAATTGCGACAAGTTTGGCTGCTAAGTTTTGGGTTGAGACCGATAGGATAGAAGAGGCTAAGCCGAGGCTTTTAGCTTCATTCTTGGGCCTACCGTCTTTGAAGGAATTGAGCATTGAAAACGAGTCGGTGGTATCGGTGGACTGTGATCGCTGCAGTAGTGGCTGTGTTGGTGGTCGGATTACATACCTGTCAAAGTAGGCGTGAGCTTGCAGAGCAAGGGCCAGGAGAAACGATTGAGGCTGAGCTGACACTACAAACGGTAACCCTAGAGCAGCCTGATGAAAATGGCAATCTGCTATGGCGGCTACAGGCAAAGTCAGTGAACTACAGCCCTGACAACCAGCGGGCTGAGCTAAAAGAACTAGAGGGTGAATTCTTTCAAGCTGGTGAAACGATATATACCGTGACTGCTGATGAGGGTGAGGTTCAGCAAAACGGTGAGACTTTGTTGTTGAGGGGTCATTTGATTGCGACCAGTTCGCAAAATGATCTGACCTTGGAAGGAGAAAGGCTGCGGTGGCAACCCAAGCAGGATCTACTGGTAATGGGTGATTTTGAGCCTTTAGCTGGGGAAGTACCTGTTTCTTCGACGATGGAAACACCGACGAATGGCCCGTCTATTGCCGATCGCGAACCTGCAGAAAAAGACCTCACGGGTAGTCAGTTGGGTTCTCCATCTTTTGATCCCCAGACAGCTTGGGTCTCAAAGGCTAAGGGGCTTGCTTTTGGAGCACCCGATAAAGCTCCGGTCACAGGATTTACCCCTGAGATGGAAGCTATTTCGCGGGTTGTGACTGTCTCGAATAAAGATAATCGGGTTGATTTGAGCGGTGGTGTTTTGGCTAGAAGTAAAGAAACGCCTTGGATGATGTTTGAATCAGAAGCGCTGACTTGGTTTACCCAGCGGCGGGTCATTGAGGCAAAGCAGCCGCTTAAAGTAGAGCAATATGAAGGGAAAGGCTATGAAACGGTAAGTGATCGCCTCGTTGGCGCTGAAGGCCAAGTGCAGCTCGCTGAAAATATCGTCACGCTGAATAAGGCTGTCCAGCTTGATCAGTTTGCTCAGCCGCTCAAGGTACGGAGTGAAAGCGCGCTATGGGATGTTAGGGGGCAAAAGGTGACGCTCGATCAGCCTGTAAACATTGAGCAGCCTGAGCGCAATATTACGGCTTCAGCAAATCGAGCCCGTTTAGACTTGGATAAAGAAATTGTTTATCTCATGGGTAATGTACAGGCCCAAGGGGAGAAAAATGATTCTCGCTTGCTTGCAGATGAAGTGACTTGGCAAACTGCTACTCAGTTGGTGGAGGCTGAGGGCAATGTCAGCTACACTCAAGCGGCTAATCCTGAGGTATCGCTGACAGGGCCTAGGGCGGTGGGAAATCTTGAGGAAGGTACAGTAGTTGTGACTGGCAATACTGCCGATGAAGTGGTGATTGAAATTGTGCCGGATGATCTTTGAGCTGATCTATAGCTTCTGTCGAGTGAGTTAGGACAATAGCCATCGCTAGCAGCCTTGACAAGCAGCAGTTCACTCACCAAGACAGCGGTGAGACCCTGCGTCGTCGTACGGCGCTAAGGAATGCTCACAAGACAGCAGTGAGACCCTGCGTCGCTTGGCGGCGCTAAGGAATGCTCATCAAGACAAGGAATGTTCACCAAGATAAAGTCAGAATGCATCCTTAACTTTGCTATAAATGGCGATGGTGGCTTATGGCGATGGTGGAAGTGTGATCGGTTGATTGCGGCCGGGATCGCCAAATAGGTAGGGTGCTTGGCCTATATTGACAGTGGTTCGCAGCTCTGGGGGCGTTTCGGTGGCTTTGCCCCACTGTTGTTCAATAGCTAAGATGATCTGGTCTTGGCGCGATCGCAAATTATCCAACCCAGCCCCATAATTCAATAATGAAAACCATACGATGCCCCTCTCTGCAGTCGGCACAGCCCCAGCTAACGCGCTGACGACCGCTAAAGTACCCGTTTTAACAACCGTATTGGCTGGCAAGTTGCGATCGGCTACCGTGCCGCCATCAGCGCCTGTAACAGGGAAAATATCAGCAAGGGTATAGCCTTGGGGCTGTAGTAAAGCTTGGATTTTTTGCAGCATCAAAACCGCTGCTCGAGGCGACATTTGATTGGCTTCGCCCAGCCCTGACCCGTTCACTAAGCTAAGCTCTGCAGGCATCACCCCAATTTCTATCGCCTTACTCATCACAGCGGCTGATCCGCCCACCATATTTGCCACCTGCTCAGCCATAGGATTATTGCTGTAGATATTCATCGCTTTGAGCACAGCAACCAGCGGTAATGATTGATGGCGAATCAGCCAGCCGCTGACTTGGTCTTTCCAGCTTGCCGCTGATATTTTGACTTGGCCGTCAATTTGAATGGATGGCTTTGGGGTATTGGGCGGAAAATTTTGGTAAGAACTAGATATGGCATAGTCCCACTCAGCCGAATTAAGCACTTGTTTGAGGATCTGGCCCGATTTACTAGGGCTAGTTTCAAAGTTCATCGTGAAACTATCGCCAGCAATGATCAAATCACCCGTAACGCGTCGAATATTGAGTTTTTCTAGGGCATTGCCTAGGGCGATCGCTTCTTCTGAAACGAACAGGGGATCATTGCCGCCTTCAATCACCAAATCACCCGTCAGCACCCCATCTTTAATCTCGCCCCGCCAGCCAACCAACGTTTCAAAATGGGACTCTGGCTCCCAAGTGACAAGGGCTGCTAAGGTCGTCGCAATTTTGGTCAAAGAAGCCGCCGGTCGAAGCGTATCACCTTGATTTTGAGCCATTGGGTACGGTCCGGCAGCCACCCAAACCCCCTGTTCATCAATCAAATAGCCAGCGGTCGAAAGCCCTGACAAATAAGCTGACACAATTTCTTCAGCGGCTGGATCATCGGCAGCCAACTCTCTAATCCAAGCCGATTCCCAAGCTGGTCGAATATCGATCGAGCCCAAAGCCATGTTTTCAGCAGGCTGCCACCCTCGCCCGCCAAAAACATGGCCCAATTTCAGGCCAAAGACGCTGAATAATGCTAAGCCTATCCCTAGGCTTAATAAGCTTGTTCTTATTTGGCGTGGGGCTACTGGGAGCCTAGTCATCATCTATTCCAAAACAATCAACAAGGTAAAAAATAGGCTCTCGCCAAAGATAAACTATGGGTATAGCATTTTGCCTAATTCACCAGCCTCGATCACCGTTATGCCTCAGCCCGATCAAAACCAAGTGATCCAGCGGTTACCCATCGTAGTAGGCTCTATCGGCGGTATTTTGCTGTTCATTAATCGGGTGACAACGCCTGCTCTCAGCGATTCCCAAGCACGGGGCGATGCAGTAGGGGTAATTTTAAGTGCGGTTTTAATTTTAATCGGTTTGCTGTGGCAGCGCATTCAGCCCAAGCTGCCAGAGGCTGTGATTTTGGTCGGTGAGGAAGGCTTTGAAATTGAGCCATCATTACCCGAAACACTCAGAACTGAATTGGCTTGGGCATCTCATTTGATGCTCACCAACACGGTCACCTGTACTGTGGTGGCCTATTACGATGGCCAAGTTTTATTGAGAAGAGGAATTTTAGGCAATAGTCGCACCGTATCGCCTGGAACCATTGTCCAGCGCGTGCTAAATAAGCAAAAGCCTGTGTACCTGGTTAATCTTAATATTTACCCTGGGCGCTTTGAATTTGACTATTTACCCGAAAATACTCAAGGTGTGATTTGCCAGCCTTTGGGAAAAACAGGGGCTTTGATTTTAGGTGCTAATGCACCCCGCAGCTATACGCAACAGGACGAACGCTGGATAGCGGGTATTGCCGACAAGCTAGGTGACAGCCTTGATACTAAACTAGGCCATCCGTTAGACACTCAAGCTCATGAGCCTGAGCAAAGCAATCTGACACCCTCAATACAATCAGAATAATCCAAATCATCAGATCCCCATAGCCGTTGTTTGCAACCGACTCGAACCTGCTAGCCAGCCAAAACCATCGGCAGCTTAACAGGTTTTTTACGCCGATAGGGTTATGTCGATAGGGTTATGTCGATAGGGTTACTCGGCAGGCGGCGTTTGCTCTTCTGTCGTTTTACTGGCATTGGCCTCATCGATCACTCGAACAGCGACAGTAGAGACATTGAAGTTATAGCTTTGTCCTTCGATTTCGATGGGCGTACCAATTTTGACCGGCACACCAAGCACTGGACCATCTTCCGTAATCTGAGCTTTGCCGCCTAAAGTGATCAGCATATCAGCCGTGTAGCCTAGCTCAGGGCGAGGATCTGGATATGACTTGACGGTGCCATCCGGTTGAGGAACTGCGACGCTGCGAGGCAAGGCCACAACCTTTTTAACGCCGATTTGACCATAGGGCTGATTACGTACAATGATCTTAGTAGATTTCGTTGCCGCTAAATCCACTAGAAAATCTTCTGGATTGAGAACTGTGAGCCCCCTGGCGATGACATCCACCTCGATTTCTTGAGTTTTAGTGCCAACTTGGGCAACAGAACCCGTAGCACCTGGATAGAAAAAGATACCGAACACGACCGCGACAATGGCCAGTGCTGCGCCCAAATCCAGAAGGCTAAGTTTGCCGAAAAGCCGTCCTTTAGAATCTAAAATTGCCATCTTTAATAATCCGTTACGCACCGCCACTGCACAGATGCTCTACACAGCCTTGAGCGTTCAGCGTTCACTGTCTGATTCTCGGCTGCCTTAATATTGACCCCAGTATTTAATCACACTTTCTGGCGACAACACTTTCTCACGGCAGATGTTCTGGCAGCAGATGATTCTGCTTTTTAGTGAGCGGCCTGTGACCAGCTTGTGAGCAGCTAAACAGATTGCTTGGTTGGTTTTGCCGATGGCGCTGAGATCGCTGAATTTACGCAGAATGACGCCCTTGGCAATTTGAGAATTGTCACAGTTTTATACACGCTTTTAAGCCGTCTCGCTAGAGTGAAGGAAGTTCAATTTGCCATATTGTTCGCTTCGTCGCACCAAGGCTTTTTCGGTCAAGGCTTTTTCGGCCAAGGCTTTTTCGGGCAGCTATTTTAAAACGGCTGTTTTTGGATGGCTATTTTCGGATAGCTGTTTTCGCATGGTGGGGATGAATGTATTTATGGTTCAAATTCATTGCTCAAATTCATTGTTCAAAATTGCTTGAAGTAGCTGGACAACTGCTGACCTATGTTGAATTTATTAGACGCTAGCTGGCTTAATTTCAGACATAAGGCTTATCGTCGCCTCGTGTACGGCTTGATGTCGATGATACTCGTGTTGGGAATTGGGGTGACAACCGCTCAACCTTCCCAGGCAGGCTGGCTAGATCTGATTTTTCAAGGTGTTCGGGTTTACCAGCTTTCGAATATGTCCGATGCGCAGGAGGTTGATTTGGGCAGTGGCATCAATAGCCAACTGTTTCAAAGCGGCCAAATGAGGCGATTTCGTAATGATTCACTCAATGCCTATGTCAATGGTATTGGCCAAAAGCTAGCAGCGGTGAGCGATCGCCCCAATATCCCTTACACGTTTCAAGTCGTGGATGACAATTCGGTGAATGCTTTTGCGACGATGGGGGGCTATGTCTATGTGACCACTGGATTGATGCGCGCTGCAGACAACGAAGCTGAGTTGGCTGGCGTGCTAGGTCATGAGATTGGTCATATTGCCAATCGCGATGCTGTGCATCAAATGCGTCAGGCGGCGATTACTCAAGGCATTACGGGTGCGTTGGGTGTGAACCGTGATCGGCTGGTGAATATTGGTACTCAAATCGCTTTACAGCTTCCGGCTAGTCGTAGCGCTGAGTATGCCGCAGATCAGCACGGATTTTATACGATGGGCCGCGCCGGGTATGACCAAACCGGGATGGTTACCTTTATGCAAAAGCTGGTGCGTGGCGGCTCCCAACCCGAGTTTTTGAGTACGCATCCTGATGCTCAAAACCGAGTAAATTCTCTCCAGCAGCTTGATAATCAGGCCGCTATTCCAGAAGCGACCTATGGTCTCAATGAAAGCGCTTACGCTAATAGCATCAGTGCTTTGCGCTGATAATTATGGGCTGACAACTATTGCATCTGTCGAGTTGCCTAGGACTATCTGGCAATCACTATCTGGCGATGGATGAGTGGGTGACTATCTGGTGATGACTATCTGGTAATGACTATTTGTCGTTGCCAGATTCAGTTCTTTTGCCAGAGTCAACTCTTGATAGGCATCTTTGCCTATAGCGTCGCATTCCCCAAAACATTAAGCGACTATCTAGTTGAACCCTGGTGGCTATCTCTGGGGTTCTTTTTTGGAGGAAGCTGTGCAGGATAGGGCCATCGCCCCCTGTCAGCACAGCCTTACCTGTAGGAAAATGCTGCCACCAGTCTTGCAGGTAGTCGGTCATCGCAGACAGCGCACCATAGGCTAAGCCACTGGCGATCGCATCAGGTGTGTTCGTGGCCCAGCGCTTGGGCAGGCTGACTGCTGCTGCATCCGAAAAAAGTGGTAAATCAGTGGCGATAGACTTAGCAAGGGCTGCTGTCCCTTGGGCTAGAGCCTGTTTTTGTAAGCGAATACCGGGTAAGATGGCTCCTCCCCACAGGCACTGCTGGGCTCCGGCGGTGAAGGTGAGCGCTGTGCCTGCATCCATCACAATGACAGGCCAACCTCTTGTATCGCCAGCACCTAGGAGATTGATCGCCCGATCTAGGCCGAGTGCGGGATAAAGTCCGGCCAGCGGGATGTGCGATCGCCTCACGACATGAAGCTCAACACAGCCGCCTTGAGCCGTTTGCGCTTCCCATAGCGCCATTTGCTCAGGGACGGCAGAAGCAATCCATAACGCCGAAACATGTGCCAAAGCATCTGCCGAAAGCTTTTCTACTGGCCAAAGCGCTGTTTTACAAGTCGTCTCAGGCCAAATATCTTGCCAAGCGTTTAGCTCAAAACGGCCTAAAAGCAGATGCTCCACCCTATCGGCCGTGAAATGCGGGGTATGCCAGCTCTCGATCAACTGATGATGGGAAAATAGCCCCCAATGCAGGCGAGTGTTGCCCATAACCAGCGATAGCCATGCCTGTGACATCGATCAATTCACCGCCGTAAGGTGGCTTTACGAAGTAGCTGCCTTTAAAAAATAGTAAGGGCCGACCGGAGGCGGTCAGCCCTAAATGGGTTTCACAAGAATGAACAGTTAATCTCCTCCCTAACTTTAAAATGACAGGTCGGCGTTGATCCTATGAGCAGAATTCTGTTGTAAAAACAGGCAATCTTTCGCAATGATGGAGTTGTACAGCGCTTGCTCAGCTCTTGTCATGCTATCCATTTTGATTTGGCTGAGTTGATAGACATCAACCTCAAAGCCCAGGGTTAAAACAAAGTGCCAGCGAAGCCATTGAGACCTATTCGGAACTATTTGAACGCTTCCTAAAAGCTTTGATCTATTGTTTGCAAAAGAGCAATCGTTGAGAGCAATTATTGAAAGGAACTAGCTCTTTTAAAACAGCGCTTGTCAAGAGACCAATAGGATGTGTCAAACACTTGCTATTCAGTTGTTTTTCTTGATTTTTAATTTAACATGCCCCCCTGGCATTGAGGCACTATGCGATTGAAGTTCATGCAACACCACAGAAATTATCTGAAAAGTTACGATTATTAAGATCCCAAAGGCACTTTTGGGTGTAGGCAATTAATCTGGGTGCAATTAAGCGGATATTTCAACTCAATATTCAACTCAATATTCAACTCAACAGAGGTGTCAACGGGTGGATCAATCGCTATGGCATCAACCCGTTAAAGTGAGGGCTTTGACATCACTTTTGATCACTTTTGATCACTTTGGTTTTGCAATTGCTTGATGGTTTTAGCCATTTCAGGCAGTCGCTTGAACAGCGCTGCAGATTTAAGGAAAAGTTTGTGAGAGATGGCGGGCATTCCCGAAACGGTTTCACCTGCCGGAATATTGCTATGAATTCCGGCTTTCGCCGAGGCGATCGCACCGTCGCCTATTTTGGCCTGGTTAGCAATGCCAACTTGACCTGCCAAAATCACCCGATTACCAATGATTACCCCGCCTGCCATCCCGACCTGGGCGGCCATGGCAACCGCTTCCCCAACTTGGCAGCCATGGGCAATATGCACCAAGTTATCAATTTTGCTATTTCGACCTACTCGGGTTTCGCCCACGGCGGGTCTATCTACTGCGGCATTGCAGCCAATTTCGACGCCGTCTTCAATCACGGTAATGCCTGACTGGTGCATTTTTTCCCAGCCAGTGGTGGTCGGCACAAAGCCAAAGCCTTCTGAACCAATTGCTGCACCGCTGTGGATCACGCAATGGCTACCGATTTGAGTGCGCTCATGGATGACGCAGTTGGCATGAAGCACGGTCTCTGCGCCAATGCTTACACCGGGATAAATCACCACATTGGGATGCAGGCAGGCGCGATCGCCAATCTTGACCCCTGTTTGAACGACGACATGGGCACCAATGGCCACATCCTGGCCAATTTCGACATCAGGAGCAACCACAGCAGTGGGATGAATCCCTGGCGGGAGTTGAAACGGAGTATAGAAAAGGGCGATCGCCCGCGCAAAAATAAGCCGACGGGTTCTTGACACTAAGCCAAGGAATTTTGCGGCGGTTAGCGCTGTGTTGCAGCTTTTCATCAGGCGGCAACACCAAAGCACCTGCCTGCGTCGTCTCAATACAATCGGCAAACCTAGGCCCTTCCACATAGCTCAGCGCCCTTTCATGCGCCTGCTGAATCGCTGATAGCCCTGTGAGATCCGGATCTTTGGGTACCCCAGCAGAACCCTCACTGATACTTAAACTTGACGTGATAACCTGATCACCCAACGCGGCAACGATCTGACTAAGTTTCATAGTTCTCCCTTCTGGCGCTCCCTTGGTTAGAAGACACCTACCTTGAAAATTAAGCTACCAGAAAGGTTGCACATTCTACGTGAGATGTCTGAGGAAAAAAGTCAGCAGGCTGTACTCGATGGACGCGGTAGCCACCGCTCTCGCACAGCACCTTGAGATCACGCGCCAATGTTGCCGGATTGCAGCTCACATACACAATGCGCTGGGGCTTAAGCGCGATCAACGCGTCTAAAACCTCTGGCTCACAGCCTTTGCGCGGTGGATCTAAAAGGACAATATCCGGTGTTACCGTCAACTCAGGGAGTAGGGCAGCCACGTCCCCAATTTTGAACACCACATTGTCGATATTATTCAACAGGGCATTGGTTTCTGCTTGGGTGATCGATTCAGCAAAGACCTCTAACCCAATGCATTGCTTAACCTGACGAGATAGCGGTAGGGTAAAAGTCCCCACCCCGCAGTAGGCATCCACCAGGATTTCTTGCCCCGTCAAGCCCAGCTCTGCCTGAATTTCTGCAAGTAGGCGCTCTGCTTGGTCAGTATTGACCTGGAAAAAAGTGCTGGGTTGAATATGAAAATCCAAATCGGCAAACTTTTCTTGTAAATAAGGCCGCCCAGCGATGCAGTAAGTCTCCGGGCCAAAAATCGCATTCGTTTTTTTCCAGTTTAAATTTATCAGTACCCCAACCAAACTGGGATAGCGCTCCAGCCATTGCGCAGCCTGCTCATGAATGCCTTTGAGCTTGACCGAGCGACTAATCAGCGTCAGCAGCACCTCACCCGTATGCCGACCTACCCGCAGCGATAGGTGCTTCAGATGTCCCTGATGGAGCTTTTCGTTATATATTTTCCACTGTCTCGCGCCGATATCCTGTTTTACCTCGGCTAGCATCGGGTCTAGCCGCTGATCTTGCACAGGACATTGGTTGAGGTTGACCAAACGATGGGAGCCTTTACGGTAATAGCCTGCCTGCACAGCATTGATCTGCGATCGCCCCAACGGATAAGTCGCCTTATTGCGATAGCCCAATGGTGCTGCTGCAGGCATAACAGCATCAACTCGAACACTGTCTAGCTTGCCAATGCGTGCCAATGCGTCCACCACCAGATGGTGCTTAGCAGCTAACTGTCGGTCATAATCCACCTGCTGCCACTGACAACCACCACACTTATCGGCCACGATACAGGCAGGTCGTACCCGATGTGGCGAGGGCTGAACAATTCCCGCCGGTATCCCAAACCCATGGGTCGCTTTGACCTTAGTCAACTTCACCCGCATCACATCTCCAGGCACCGTATTCGGGACAAACACGACCCGCTCTTGCCAGCGCCCGACACCATCGCCACCATGACTCAAGTCAGTAATCATCACCTGAATCGTTTCCCCCTGCTGCCACTTGGGCTCATCAAGATCGTTCGGCCAAACGCTCTGTGACATCTGTGATACGGGGCTACCTACAGATGCCTCAACAGAGGCACCGGAGTTTTCTGGCGGAAAGGGTGTGGAAGATGGCATGGTCAAACTTAAAGGGAAATGTGGCCTACCAGTATGGCGCATTTAACCGGCTACGTTAGTTTTTTATGAGCCATCCTGCTTTTCACCAAGGGTTACCGACCACGCTGGATGAGCACATGCAGTCGCTTAACATTTCTTAAGTCTTTTCTCAGGCACGACTCAGCATCGTTTCGCTTTATTTTCTAGAAGCAAAATATTGAGAAATACCAAGCGAGTGCTTTCCTTGTCGTCCCTCAAGTCGCTAAACTATCAATAATCAATAGAGTTACCGCACTTCAAAAAAACTATGTCTGTTGTCAGCCAAGTAATCCTCAATGCAGATGATGAGTTGCGCTACCCCACTAGCGGCGAACTCAAGGGTATCGAAAACTTTTTAAAACCGGCAGTCAGCGAATGCGCATCGCCCAAACGTTAGCGGACAATGAGAAAAAAATCGTTGCGCAAGCAAGTGGGGCCCTTTGGAAGATTCGCCCCGACTTTATTGCTAAAGGTGGCAACGCATACGGTCAAAAGCAAAGGGCTTTATGCCTACGTGACTATGGCTGGTACCTGCGATTGATCACTTACAGCGTTCTTGCTGGTGATAAAGATCCAATTGAAAGCATTGGCCTGATAGGTGTTCGCGAAATGTACAATGCGCTGGATGTTCCTGTCCCTGGCATGGTGGAGGCCATTCGTTGTCTTAAAGATGCATCTTTACCGTTAATGAGCGAGGAAGATGCTGCTGAAGCTGCGCCTTATTTCGACTACATCATTCAGGCGATGGCGGCATAGTCAGTCATCACAGCCAAGCCATCACAGACAAGCCATCACAGCCAAGCCATCACAGCCATAAGCTAGAACCTACAGTAGGTTGGAGCTATTTTACGTTAAACACAGGTGTGACTTAAGCAGGGTATGAATTTGATTTCATTACCCTGTTTTTTGTCTTTAGGGATTTTTCTTCAGGGATTTTTCTTCAAGGACTTGTCTTCAGACAAGGGACATCAAGGGGCCAATCCAGAAGATTTAAGCTTGAATTTAATACGTATGCACTATTATTTTCTGTGTTCAAGATATCCTAATAGCCATTGTTCTTCTGTTGAAACACGCCAACCATGGTTGATTCTGCTCGCACCGTTGCAAATTCTCAGTCTTCTGCCTGCCTGGGCAAAGTTGTCAAATCCAACTCACATTGTGATTACATTGTGCAACTCGATACGCCCAAAGACGTAGAGCAACCGCCTCAAATAGAAGACTATGGCTTTGGTCAGTTCGTTAGATTTGATAGCCATCGCCACTGGGCAGTGGGCATTGTCTATGACTCGCAACTCTTTAATTCATCTTTTTTGAATAATGGCCCGCGTCTGACTAGTGCGCCAGATCCGGTATTTACACCTGATTTAGTGCAAGATACCTGCATTTTATTGAGCGTAGTACTGGTTGGCAGCTTCCTACAAGACCAGCACCATGCCTACGGACTTCATGGCATTCCTAAGGTTGTCGTCCCTGTAGGGACACCTGTTTGCCGTATGGAAACGTCAGAGATTCATCATTTTCATTTATCGGCCGAAGGACAGCCGCAATTTGCCTATTACGGCCACCTACTCAAAGCGGGTGGGGGCTTTGCAGAACAGCTTACACACCAGGTAATAGATGAGTTGATTGCTAGTGAGTTATTCACAGGCCCAGAACAGCGGGCGCTCATGGTATTGCGGAAAGAACTGTCGTGGAAAAGCACGATGGGAGCCATGCGGTAGCGTAATTTTCATGCCGCCCCATGAAGGCTGTGCCATGTAGCCCAATGAAGGCTGTAGGTTTTCCTAAATATTAAAATAATTGCAATATTTCGTTACATTAGCTATAGTAAGTTCATCGGCAAAGCGCTTTCTTTTGGAGTTGCTGAGCTGCATACGTACCTAACTATCGGAATAATAACCATGACTACTACACTACAGCAGCGCCAAAGCGCGTCGTTGTGGGAGCAGTTTTGTCAGTGGGTGACCAGCACCGAAAACCGCCTCTATGTAGGTTGGTT
>JAAUPS010000098.1 GCA_012033015.1 Phormidesmis sp. RL_2_1 | reverse complement strand
AAGGAATGCTCACCAAGACAGCGGTGAGACCCTGCGTCGTCGTACGGCGCTAAGGAATGCTCACCAAGACAAAGTCAGAATGCATCCTTACATTGCGATAAAAGCCAGTCATCTAAAAGCCCAAAGAAGTATCCGTATCCGGCTTAGAATCTGAATGCATGGCCTCAAAATTCATCAAAATCTTGGGTTTGAGATTATTTTCTAGCTCACCTTTTAATAGGGCTTTACTCTCCTGCGGGCTCCCAATAGAAGGAAAATTCCGAGCCGTCGTCGCCCATTCCTTGAAAAGCTGGCGTTGATTAGCCGCTACGTTGAACTCTCGCATGTGCAGACAGCGATGGGGTGATTCTTTCGTAAAAAATAGGAGACGATACCGCTGGGCTTCAGCGAGCGTCCAAAGCATCCGTTGAGAGGCGTCATCTTTTAGATCCAAATAGCAAGGGAGCCATCGTGGGCCTTCTTGCTTGTGATAAAACGCCGTCAGCCAGAGCACCATGGGATGGGGAGCCATGGTGCACATAAAGTTGTTGTAGCGAGTATTACGAATTCGCTTTTGAATTTCATCTGCGGGCATCATCGCCCATAGCGTCGGAATTTTTTCCTCATTTTGAGTGAGCAGCCGAGGAAATACAATCTGAGCAATGGGCATCTCCGATGGCCAGCTCTGATGTAAATAAAAATCGTTCCCTGAGGGCTCAGCGACTACAGCAGCTTCCCCATCTAATTCCACATCTACAGGTTTACTCGGGTGATTGGGCTTGACTTCGCCACCCACTGATAGGCTAGGTGCTGCTGCTTCGGATTTAACCACGGGCAGCTTCAACAGCGTCGTACTAATCCGCTGGGAAATTTGAAAGCCAGAACCAAAACGATCCTCTAATGGACTAATCGCCTCTATCACCTTATCAATCGTTTCTGGCCTGTCCTCCCGTTGCTTGGCTAAGCAGGCCATAACAATCCCTTCCAAGGCTTTAGGCACCTTCAATGACTCAAATTCGCGAAAAGCCTTCGGCTGCGCTAGCCGATGTACCTTATACCAGCTCCCAAATGTATTGTTAGCGGGCTTGACGGGCAGCGTCCCTGAGAGCATTTGGTACATCATCACGCCCAGACTATAAATATCCGAACGGCTGTCCAGCTCACGGCCTTCCATTTGCTCGGGTGAGGCGTAGGCCAAAGTTCCCATAAAGGTGCTCGTTTGTTCACTGCCTGCCTGCAACAGTTTGGCAATGCCAAAGTCCAAAATTTTGACCAGCTCGCCCATGGAGGGATCTGAGGTCACCAAAATGTTGCTAGGCTTGATATCACGGTGAATAATCGGCACGATTTCGCCTTTCACCACAATGCCGCGATGGGCCGTTCTTAACCCCAGCAAAATTTGGCGTACTAGGCCCAAAAACCTGGGCACTGGCAGCGGTTGTTGACGCACCAAGTGACCAACATTATTACCTTTGAGATATTCCATGACCGTAAAAAGGAACAAGTCATCTTCATTGACGCCACTAGTCGTCACACGCACCATCATGCATACTTTTTTGACCGAGCTGGGCGCAAGTCATCGCTTCACGAAAAAATCGCGTTCGCATATCCTCGTTGAGTAAGGTTTGCGACAAAAATTTCACCGCTACCGGCACCCCCCCTAACAGCGAGTCGCCCGCCAAATAAACTTTTCCCATAGAGCCCTGTCCGATGGGTTCTATCAGCTCATATCGATTAGAGATTTTACGACCAGTGTTAGGATCTGACACGAGGCTTGTTTGGGCTTGTTTGCCTATGCATAGATGGACTGACTTGATGGGACGAACTTGGACAGCATCTTCTTGACGGGTTAGCTCTGCTGGCGGGTTAGCTCTGCTGGCGGGTTAGCTCTGCTTCTATGGTGCTAGTCAGATAGTGGCCTGCCATCACACCACCCGAAAAATGGTATTGATCAGGGCCTATTTGACGCAGGGTTTCAAAACCTGTGCGGCGCTGTTGGTCGCTCACCCCCCAATAGCGCTGCACAATCGATTCTGGCGCAATCCAACCTTCGCCCTCAACTTGGCCCAATAGGCTGTGCTGCAACACAAATGTGTACTGCCGATCTTGACTGGTCATGCGCCCCCTGGACTGAATCACGATGGGGTCTTGGTCGTCGTCAGGGAAGGTCAGTTTGGTCGCTATCATGAAGCAGTTATCGGGTTTCCAGGCCACCAGTAGCTTGCCTTTAACTGGGCTCGGCAAAGCCTCGCGCGTGAGCCAAGTGCCTTGCAACGTCCATCGACCAGACTCGAGTAAAAAGCTGTGGGACACAGCGCTATCCTTAGTACCAGCACTTTAGAGTGCCCATTCAGCTCGACGGAGTAGGCGTCCACAGTTCGCCAAGTAGGCAAGCTTGAGATGCACCGGTGACACTGGGTAAGTTACTGGGGATCTGATGCCAACGCCAATAGGCTAAAACAGCGAATGCGATCGCCTCTTTATAGCCCGCGCTGAGTTGCCGCTGATCGCTAGAGAGCACACTTGACGTCGGCAGACGCTGCTGGAGCCTTGCCATCAAGTAGCTATTGTAGCTACCGCCCCCACTAATCAGAACTTCTGTGGGTAATTGAGGCAAAAACTGACGATAGCTGAGTTCAATGGTGGCCGCGGTAAAGTCGGTCAGCGTGGCTAAAAAGTCTTCTTCGCTGAGACTATGGTGTTGTGCATCGTTCCAGCACTGTTCAACATAGCCTGCACCAAACAATTCACGCCCCGTCGATTTTGGTGGAGGCTGATGAAAAAAAGGATGTTGCAGCCACTGGGCAATTAAAGGGGGATAGGGTGTGCCTTGTGCTGC
The DNA here is from genome assembly GCA_012033015.1 of Phormidesmis sp. RL_2_1. GTDB lineage: Bacteria > Cyanobacteriota > Cyanobacteriia > Phormidesmidales > Phormidesmidaceae > Phormidesmis. The sequence continues at coordinate 14,883 of JAAUPS010000098.1, read as the reverse complement.
CCAGCAACCGTTGTCATCATAGGTTTTTTGTCCCTGCGAAAGTTTGGTTACAGCCCAGTCAATCAGCGCATTGCCTGGGCCAGTATCCCAGCCGATAACGCCTTGAGGCGCAGCCATATCATCATTGCCAAGATCCCTTTTCCAAGGCGGCAAGTACGTGATGTTGCCAATGCCGCCAATATTTTGCACCGCTAGATCACTATCGCTTTTACTGAGTAGGCAGGCGTCTACTATCGGCACCAAGGGTGCGCCTTGCCCGCCGAAGGCAATATCGGCAACGCGAAAGTTACTCACGGTGGGACAACCCGTCAGGTGAGCGATGAGGGCCCCTCGTCCGAGCTGTAAGGTATGCCCTAGCTGGCTGGCAGATGGCGGACGGTGATGTAAGGTCTGGCCATGGGAGCCAAGCAAATCAATGGTGGCCAAATCAATTTCGAGCGCATCAATCGCTGCAACAAAGTGATGGGCGATCGCATCATCTAAATCCGCTAGCTCAGCCAGCGTGATCGGCTCATGGTCACAAAGGGCCAAGATGCGCGATCGCACATCCACCGAATAGGGATAGGTAATGCCTTTAATCAGTTGAGCTTTAACCGCATATCCCTTGCCAGATATCTCTGTAAGCGCCGCATCAATCCCATCGACCGACGTGCCACTCATCAATCCAATAACTTTCATATTCCCTTCATCGTCCCTAGGCCACCCATCCTCCCTGCCTTACTGAGCACTCCAAAGACTGAGCACTCCAAAAACTGAGCACTTCAAACGGGCAATCGATCGATCCCTTTATTGTCTCCAATAACCACCATCATGGTGCCGCTCTTCAACCGGGTGATTGGGCTAGGGTTGATAATAAACTTGCTGTGATCATCTTCTTTAGCATCTTCTTTACTGATAGCCATAAGCGTCAGACCATAGTGATTGCGCAAGTCCACATCCATAATGGTTTTGCCATCAAAAGCTTGAGGCACCAGCACTTCCACAATACTGTGATCAGGATCAAGTTCAAATCGATCTAAAATACCGGGCCGAGTGAGCGATCTGGCCAACTCGCAGCCCATTTCATGCTCAGGAAAAACCACATGGTCAGCGCCCACTCGCACCAACAGCTTGCCATGAATTTCAGAAGAAGCCTTGGCAACCACATTGGCAACCCCTGCTTCTTTCACATTCAAAGTCGTGATAATGCTTTCTTGGACGTAGTTGCCAATTGCCACAATAACGGTATCAAAGTCAGGAATCCCTGCTTCTATCAGCGCCGAAGGCTGGGTGGAATCGAGCTGCACAGCATGGGCTGCAAGTTGATCGGTGAGCACTTGAGCCACCCGAGTTTCATTGGAATCTATGCCCATCACTTCATATCCCATACTGTGGAGTGTCAAACACACCGCACGGCCAAACCGTCCTAGGCCAATCACAGCAAATTGACGGTTAGTGGCTCTTAGATTCTTGAAAAACTTAAGGATGAGATGTTCACCATGGGCGGATCACAAAGGAATATCTAAGCATCTTACTCGGTTCACAGTTCCCTAAAACTGTTCTTCTTTAAAAACGCTTTCTCCATTTCTCTCAAGCGAAATTCTAAGCAGACATTCTAAGCAACTATCCAAACCCCTATTCACGGCTTACCGGCATCTCGACGCCTTGAAGTAGCTCAAGCTATCCCATCGGCCAGTCCAACCAGTCAGTCCCATCGGCCCGTCCCATCGGCCCGTCCCATCGGCAACAGGTATTTTCGACTACCCGCATCAAAACACAATACGCAATCGATTTCTTTCTTTGCTAGGCTAGCTAGATGCTTCCTCGGGAAATAGGTACTAGACGTGGATATTCAAATTGGTCGTGGCAAAACAGCCAGACGCGCTTACGGAATCGATGAAATTGCTCTGGTGCCTGGTTCAAGCACACTCGATCCTCAGATGGCAGATACTAGCTGGGAAATCGGGGGCATCACCCGAGAAATTCCCATCATTGCCAGTGCGATGGATGGGGTTGTAGATATCACGATGGCTGTCGAGCTTTCTCGGTTGGGAGCACTAGGCGTACTCAATCTAGAAGGCATTCAAACGCGCTACGCGGATCCAAACCCGGTCTTAGATCGGATCGCATCGGTCGGCAAAACAGAATTTGTACCCCTGATGCAAGAACTTTATGCCCAACCTGTATTAGCCGAATTAATTACCCAGCGGATTGGTGAGATCAAAGCAAAAGGTGCGATCGCAGCCGTTAGTTTAACGCCAGCAGGGGCCGTAAAATTTGGGCAGACCGTCGCTGAAGCCGGAGCAGACATGGTCTTCGTGCAGGCAACCGTTGTCTCTACCGATCATCTCTCTACACCAACCGTGACGCCGCTTGATTTGGCCCAATTTTGTAAAGAGATGCCCATTCCCGTACTCCTCGGAAATTGCGTGACCTACGAAGTCACCTTAAAGCTCATGCGAGCAGGCGCAGCAGGGGTATTAGTGGGCATTGGCCCAGGTGCAGCCTGTACCTCTCGTGGGGTGCTAGGCGTGGGCATTCCTCAGGCAACCGCAGTAGCAGACTGTGCAGCCGCCAGAAATGACTACCAAAAGGAATCTGGCCAGTATATACCCATTATTGCCGACGGGGGACTGGTGACCGGGGGCGATATCTGCAAATGCATCGCATCTGGTGCTGATGGGGTCATGATTGGCTCGCCCTTTGCCCGTGCCAAAGAAGCACCCGGCCGCGGATTCCACTGGGGCATGGCCACGCCTAGTCCGGTACTTCCACGAGGGACACGCATCCAAGTCGGCACCACTGGAACGCTAGAGCAAATTTTGCGCGGCCCAGCCCAGCTAGATGATGGCACCCATAATCTATTGGGCGCTTTAAAAACCAGCATGGGTACATTGGGCGCTAAAAATATCAAAGAAATGCAGGCAGTAGACATCGTGATTGCCCCCTCCCTATTGACAGAAGGCAAGGTTTATCAAAAAGCTCAGCAATTGGGTATGGGCAAATAATGTTGCATCGATTCAGTTGAATCAATCCATCGAGTAGCCAAACTCATTTTGTCAGTCGTACACTAGAGAAAGATTGCGGTAAAGCTAACGACAGGGCCATTCAGAAAATCCACAGACGAAACAGAGACAAATCTTAAGACTTATCTCCAATATCGCGCTGGAGCGGTGGCAAATCACAAAGAGTCTCTTACAATTGAAAGAAGCGGAGACGTCAGTTTCCGTTCACTCCTCACACCACACTCCGCCTGAGTCTTTGAAGTTTTGCCTTCAGATTTGGGCGGTTCCTCTTTTCAGCGGGTTTTCTGGGCTGTTTTTTGGGGCTGTTTTTTGGGGCTGAGCGTTCTTGGCTAGATGACCATTAAGATGCCAATTAATTAAGATGCCAATTAAATAGCTGATGGCAAACGGGCAAAACAGGAAGTTAGTAAAGAATCTGTAGATGCTCACAAATGAGGTCAGCTTTGGCTATGGTAAGATCGGCATACACGAGTGACAAGGATTTTTAGGAATGTCAGCCGCACAGGTAACTGATTCGACATTTAAGCAAGAGGTTTTGGAGAGCGAGGCACCCGTCTTGGTAGATTTTTGGGCCCCTTGGTGTGGCCCTTGCCGGATGGTTGCCCCTGTTGTAGACGAAATCTCTGAGCAGTACGATGGTCAAGTAAAAGTGGTCAAGGTCAATACTGACGAAAACCCAAGCGTGGCCAGTCAATATGGAATTCGCAGCATTCCTACCCTCATGATATTCAAAGGGGGTCAGCGTGTAGATATGGTCGTCGGCGCAGTACCAAAAACAACCTTAGCTAACACCTTAGAAAAGTACCTCTAGGCGTTTTTAACAGCTTTTAGCACAGGCAATACGCCCATCTATGCATCCATCAGTCATGCATCAAAGCGAATGTATATGAATATATATTATGTGAATATATATTGTGCTCTGTATATATTGTGAATATATACAGAGCACTTGTAAACGACGCCTGCCCAAAACACGAACTAACGAATAAACTGACGAATAAATTGACGAATGAAGGTCATGATTAAAGCCTGTTCGTATTTCCAGTTCGCTTAAAAATACGCAATTGAGAAAGGCTTCAATGTTCGTGAAGTCTTTTTTTATGATTTGCCCAACGAATGTCTCTAGATCACTTCGTTATGTAGGCTGTTCAGCGATGGGACATTTACCGATTAAAATGTAGCCCGAAGAATAATTTTTATCTGCACGTACTTATGGATGGCTCTTCCTTTCAAAGTTCAGACCCTAAACGATATGCAAGGTCAAGTTCAGACCACAGCGAAGAGGGCCAACCAAAAGCGCAGCTATGTGCAGATGTGCTCCGTGTTATAGACAAGCTACCTAGCTTAGAGAATGGCGAGCTGCTTGAGCAGATTTTTGAAACGCTGGTGCGCATGGCAGAGCAAGAAGCTGAACGACTCGACTGGAAAATTTTGAGCCATTCACTGCTAGATATGGAAGAAGGTTTCAAATCATTTTTCCTCACCGCCATATTCGGAAGATTACCATCTTCGGCTCGGCCCGCACAGCAAGTGACCAGCCTGAGTATCGGATGGCAACTGAGTTTGCTCGAAGAGTGGTGAAACAGGGCTTTATGGTAATGACTGGCGCGGGGGGCGGCATTATGCAGGCAGGCAATGAGGGCGCTGGACGCGATCACTCGTTTGGCCTCAATATTCAGTTGCCTTTTGAGCAAGGGGCTAATCCTGTGATCACAGGTGATGCGAAGCTAGTAAACTTCAAGTATTTTTTTACCCGTAAGCTGTTTTTCTTAAAGGAAAGTGATGCGATCGCCCTCTTTCCTGGTGGCTTTGGCACTCAAGACGAAGCCTTTGAATCGCTCACACTCATTCAAACTGGCAAAGCTGCACCATTACCCTTAGTGTTAATCGACAGACCCGGTGGTGACTATTGGAAAAGTTGGGATCATTACGTCCGCAACCGACTGCTCGATCAAGGTCTGATTAGTGCTGATGATACAAGTTTGTACCACCTGACTGACAGCCTCGATGATGCGTTGGCATACATCGAAGGCTTTTATCGGATGTATCATTCTAGTCGTTATATTAACGATCAGCTTGTCATCAGGCTAAAAGCACCGTTGGGGCCTGGTGGGATTGATCAGCTCAATGAAGCATTTGCAGATATTTTGAGCAAAGGCAAAATTCGTGAAGTCTCAGCCTTTCCGGCGGAACGCGGCGATGAAACAGAACCACTGCCTCGGCTGGCCCTGCATTTCAATCAGCGAGATCTAGGACGGTTACATCAAATGATTCGCTATCTCGGCAGGTTAGGGATACCTTGCGAGGCTGTGCAACACCCGGAAAAAAAATAATTCACAAAAACAGGTCTGCAACTGTTCTGGTGAATGCCTTGCTGCTAGTGACATGCCTTTCAAAGGCCTTGCTGCAAGTGCAGCAAGATGCCTTGAGCAATCGCCGATGCCATCCGCTCACGCCAAGCGGGATCTGCTAGGTTGGGCGCATCTTCTGCGCCCGTTACAAAACCTGTTTCGATCAAAATAGCGGGCATGGAGGTTTGCCGAATAACATAGAAGCGAGCACTACGTACTCGGCGATCGCGCATTCCCATCACACGCAACACATTACTGTGAACGGTATTAGCTAGTCGCTGTCCTGATTCGGAAGCATAGAACGTCTCTAGACCATTCACATCCGGACGACTCATGCTAATGGCGTTGGCATGAATACTGACAAAAATCGTGGCATTGGCGCGTTCGGCCACCTGCACCCGAGGTTCTAGGTCCACTTCAATGTCACTATTACGGGTCATGACAACATTGACCCCTTGCTGCTGCAAAATCGCGGCAACCCTCGGGGCGATGTCATTGACCACCTGCTTTTCTTGGAGCCCGTTAATACCCACTGCTCCCGGATCTCGCCCGCCATGGCCTGGATCAATCACCACTGTAAAGCGACCATTGGGCATGACCGGCAATTCATCGTTATTTGTGTTATCGGCGCTGCTATTGGTTCTTGCACCTAAGCTGTCTAAAAGCGGGCGAACATCAGGCTCCAAGTTGGCAAGATTATCAGCAGGAGTAGACGGGCGAGCACCTAGGACACGGCTGTTGACTGCGATCGCATCTGGCAGTTGCACCGTCCATTGCCGCGAGCTTTCCCCACGGACTTCAACCTGATTAGGATCTACGCTGTAGCCCTGGTGATACTCAACAATCAGGCGTGTCGTGTCAGCATCTAATGCGCCTACTCGCACTTCTTTGATAGCACCATCATCGTAAGACTGCACCTCAGGAGTCAGAAGGGTTGTGCTGGGCATATCTATCACCAATCGCGTGGGATTAGATAAAAGCTGAGCTGTGGGCTGAATGCTATCGTCGGTCGTGAACGTCAGTCGGTTCGCTTGGGCATCGAATCGCCAAAACTGTAATCGCGCTGCCTCAACAGGCAAAGCTAGCCATAGAGACACGAATAAAGACAGACCGGGCAACAAACCATTCAATCTCACAACTGCGCTCCTCAGTACCGGCTAAGCAAACAAATAAATCTTAAATTTTTCTTGTCTTTACGTACTGTGAAGGGTTATTCGCACTTTGTAAATCTAGAAACGTGGCCAAAAAATGTGATTAGTCCGCTATTTCTGACCAAAAACTCCCCTAAAAGCCTTGATTTTGCCTACGGAAGATTTCAGGTATCCCCCAAGAGCATTGCGTTACTGAGTCTACCCATGATTTTGAACAACACATCAAATTATGGTGATACTACCTTCAAACGCTCACGCTTGAGCTTTTTAGCTGGCTTTTTAGCTGGCTTTCTTAACTGGCTTTCTTAACTGGCTTTCTTAACTGGCTTTTTTAATTGGCGTATCCCATTGTTTAGGCACTGCTGAGGTCAGGACCTCATGGCCCGACTGAGTCACCAGCACATCATCTTCGATGCGAATGCCAATGCCACGCCAGCGGGCTTCAACCGGAGGCTGGCCCTCTTCTGGTTCGTAGTTTGGCGCAATGTAAATGCCCGGTTCTACCGTCACCACATTGCCAGCGGAAAAGGGCTGCCACGTCTTATCAGGGTTGCGCAAAAGCCCAGCATCATGAACATCTAGACCTAAGAAATGGCCGGTACCATGCATGAAGAAGGCTTTATGCTTTTCTCTTTGATCAAAGTATCGACATCGCCTTTTAGTAAGCCCAGTTCGACCAGTCCGGTGGTAATGATCTGGGTAGCCGCGTCATGAAAGGCATTAAACGGTAGTCCTGGCTGTACTTTGTCTATGGCAGCTAGCTGAGCTTCGAGCACCAGCTCATAGAGAATCTTTTGCTCTGCTGAAATGCGATCACCCACAGGCCATGTCCGCGTAATATCGGCGTTGTAATAGTCATAGGCACAGCCAGCATCAACCAGTAAGACATCACCTGCTTGCAGCACCTGATTATTGTCTATGTAGTGCAAAATGCAAGCATTTTTCCCGGCGGCCACAATGGACGGATAGGCAGGTCCCATCGCGCCTTCGCGGCGAAAAATGTGTTCGATAGCGGCTTGAATTTCATATTCATAAACGCCGGGGCGCACCATCTCGCGAATGGCATTGTGAGCTTCAGCACTGATCGCGATCGCCTTGCGAATCTTAGCCAACTCACCATCGCTTTTGACTCGCCGAAACTGCTGCATCAGCAACTTGGCATCTTCAATCGCCACTGGCCCCTGACCCTTTTTGGTCTTTTTGCGTAGCAAATGCTGCCACAGGCTAATAATGCGATAGTTAAACGCTTGGTCGCGACCAAAATGATAGTAAAGCCGAGAGGCTTTCATCACATACTCAGTCAGCTTGTCGCCCAGCTCACTGATAGGATACACCTCGTCAGCGCCATAGCGCTCCTTGGCAGCCTCTACACCCGTTAAATAGCCGCTCCAAGTCTCTTTCTTTTTATCCTTAGGCTGTACAAACAGAACAAACTGATGCTTTTCGTGAGTAGGCGAAAGCACAGCCACCGCATTGGGCTCATTGAAACCCGTCAGATAGAAAAAATCACTATCCTGGCGAAACACATAATCCACATCATTGTGCATCACAGCCATCGGCGCACTGCAAAAAATTGCCGCACCCTGCCCAATGGCCTCAAACACAGCTTGGCGACGTTGACGATACTCACTTTGCATAGGCGCTTCTAAACCAGTAGACCTTACATTACGCCAGCAATGAATATTAAGCCAGCAATAACAGCCTAAAAAGCATAGCTCAAAACTTCAATTCGCATCCCGCTGCTCGGAAAGCTGCTAGCACTCACACTCAGCGTATTATCGCCTTGCGTTACCGGCGTACCCGACATCAGTGCGATAAATTGATCTACCCCCACAATATCGCAAGCCTCTGCATCAGCAGCTTGAGTACGATAGTGGGTCGGTATGACAATTTTAGGGTTGAGATCTCTGACAGCAGCTACCGCCTCTTCAGGATTGTACGCCTTAGGCCCGCCACCAACCGGCAGCAGCAAGACATCAGGCCGACCAATTAAAATTTTATCCTCAACTGAAATAGGCGCTGCCGCACCGCCTAAATGCACAACTTTGACACCTGACTGACTCCATACCCAAGCCACATTGCTGCCAAAGCGCCTACCATTCAAGCGATCGTGGGGCATACTCACCCCTTGAACTGCCAATCCATTTACACTATAGTCGCCCGGCTCATCAATCACTTGCGTATTGGCATAGCGCTCTGTCAAAAAGCCCTCATCGAATAGGCGGCTGCTCAGCAGCACCAAATTCGCATCCACTGCAGGCTCAGCATAACCCGCTGTACAGCCAATCGCCTTAAACGGATTGACTAAAATACGCTGCCCCCCTCCGGTAAACAAAAAGGCCGTATGCCCCAAGGCGGTAATGGTCAAAGAACCGCTTTGTTTGTTTGCTTGAGCTTGGTAGGTCTGATAGTTGGCAGCTAGTCCTAGCCCCAAAGTGCTCACAAACGCTGCGCTAGCGTACTTAAGTAGTTGTCGCCGTTTCATAGTATCCCTAAATCTGGTGTCCTTAAAATCAACGTTTCCATAGGTTTAAACCATCCTGCCGCATGGCGCACCTTTTGACACAGGCAAAATAGACCAGTTTACACAGGCGGATGCCGGAAACCATGAGTCGAATTCAAGCCGTTGATGCCGATTGGGATACAAGATCAGCTCAAATCGTTCAAAAAGTTGTTTAGCAGCGCTTTTCCAGATTCGGTCAGCACGCTTTCTGGATGAAACTGCACCCCCTGAATATGGGGATAGAGGCGGTGACGAACTCCCATAATGGTACCGTCATCTACCCAAGCGGTAATTTCCAAGACCTCAGGGCAGGTTTCGCGCTCAATCACTAAACTGTGATAGCGAGTAGCGATCAGCGGCTCGGCTAATCCTGCAAAAACACCTGTGTTGTTATGGCGTACAGGTGAGGTTTTGCCATGCATCAGTTCCTTGGCAGAAACGACTTTACCGCCATATACCTGACCAATACTTTGGTGACCCAAACAAACACCGAGTATGGGAATCTCTGGCCCTAGTTCTTCGATGATTTGTAAGGAAATACCTGCTTCATCAGGCGTGCCAGGGCCAGGAGAGATCACAATACCGTCAGGTCTTTTTGCCTTAATTTGGTCAATGGTGATCTGATCGTTGCGGATGACTTCAATCTCGCGAGCAACCGCTAAGGTATGGCCTAGCTCACCCAAATACTGCACCAAATTATAGGTAAAGCTGTCGTAGTTATCGATAACGAGAATCATAGAAAGCTTGGAGCAAGAACAACACCGATTTCGCTTATCGGATAAATCTCATCTGAGAAATAATATAGCGGTATGCGGATGCATTCGCATACCGCGAGTCACTTGGCCCGTTGCCCTGTAGGGATGCCGCCAGTAAGCCTGTATTCAAGCCAAGTGACAAACGCTATCAGTCTCGTCTAAAGATATATAAGGTCAGCGCTGAAAGAAGAATCAAGGAGGTTGGCAGATCGTATCAAAAAATAGGTTTTAAGATATCCCACAGATATCCCACAGTGGCGGGACAAAGATGAGAGCAGCAATCAATAGTGCCACAATAGCGGCCATCAGAACGGCACCTGCAGCGCAGTCTTTAGCAATTTTAGCGAGTTCATGATAAGTCTGGCCGACGGTGAGATCGACGAGTGATTCTAAAGCAGTGTTCAAAATTTCCATGACCAGTACTGCACCGATGGTCAGACAAATAACTGCTATTTCCAGGGTGCTTACTTTGAGCGCCCAACATAGAAATATAGCGAAAAGGCCAACACAAGTATGAATTCTAAAGTTTCGCTGGGTTTCAAATGCGTAGGCAATACCAGCCCATGCATATTTAAAGCTGGATAATAGGTTCGGCGCAACTTCCCAAGACTGCCGATCAATTTGCGAATCAGGCGTTTCAACGGCGGCTTTACTACTACTTATGTCACTCTCTATCTTCTGGGAGGGGTGAGCCAACTGGCGATCGCGAATAAACTTGCTGTCGTTGGGAAGTTGACTATCAGATGAAAACATATGCAGGGATGGCCTGTTGGCTGCAACAGTTGAAGATAACGGCTGGGCTCTACACGTTACCCAAGACTGAGGCCAGTGTAACCCTGATTAGACTAGCCTCAACCACTATCAACCGAAAATTCATGAGTTCAGCGTGAATGACTTGCCGGTGGGATTGAGATCAAGCTGAGTAGTTGCGTCTGTTGGTCTAGCATTCGCGCCAAGCTAGCTTCATCGGGATGATCCCACCCTAAGAGGTGCAGCAGGCCATGGGCAATCAGCCAAGCTATTTCCTTGGGCAAAGAATGTTGGTGAGCAGGTGCTTGACGAGCCGCTGTTTCTACAGAAATGACAATATCGCCCAAGTATAGGGGCTGCTGACAGTGCAGATGCTCTAGTCCTGGCAAGTCAGTTTCTAAAGCGGCAAAAGACAGAACGTCAGTAGGATTAGGCTGCTGCCGGTAGTCCGCATTGAGCTGCTGAATTTCACCATCGTCGGTCAGCCGTAGGCTAACTTCATAGGCGTTAATCGGCGATAGCTGAGGAGATAGAGCACTGAGCCAAGTTTGTAGCCAAGTCTGGTAGTGGGCGATCGCAACGCCATCAACCTGATTGATCGCCCTGCCGTCAATAGCAGCCTCTACTTGAATAGGCACAGCTTGAATAGGCACAGCTTGAATGGGCACAGTTTGAATGGGCACGGTTTGAATGGGCACGGTTTGAATGGGCACGGTTTGAATGGGCACGGTTTGAATCGCTACAGTCTTGATCAATAGTGATCAATATTGCCACGCCAGATATCGACTAACCTAATCTACTGAAAGATTATCGGGTGAGGTAAGCTAGCCCCACCAGTAAAGTCAGCAAAGCAACTGATGATAGAAAAAAGTGATAGAGCGATTTAGCACCCTTTTTGACCATGTTGCGCATGGCGAGTTTGACAAAACTAGGCGGTGGCTCGTTCAAGGAGGGATCGAGCGGCTTTTGAAGATCAGCAATCATGGACGGATCGTTACTCATAGGTCTGGGCCTTTGGGCTGCGCGCTTTCACTAACTTTCACTAAATTGTACTTTCTTGCACCAACTGATTTTCTTGGCGTAGGTATGCCTGAATAAAGTCGTCTAACTTGCCGTCCATCACATCGGCAACAGCCGTGGTTTCCACACTGGTGCGCAGGTCTTTCACCATTTGGTAGGGATGGAAAACATAGTTGCGAATTTGGTTGCCCCAAGCGGCTTCTACCATATCACCGCGAATGTCAGCAATTTCTTGGGTGCGTTGCTCTTGGGCGATCACAAGCAATTTGGCAGTCAGCAAAGCCATGGCTTTTTCTTTATTTTGGAGCTGCGATCGCTCCTGAGTGCACCGCACCGATACACCTGTCGGCAAATGGGTAATCCGCACGGCTGTCTCCACCTTATTCACATTCTGACCGCCCGCACCACCTGATCTAGAAGTCTTCACCTCTAGATCTTTATCTGGGATATTGAGCGCCACATTTTCATTCAAAATAGGCATCACTTCTATCCCTGCAAAGCTCGTTTGCCGTTTGCCATTGGCATTAAAGGGTGAAATTCTAACCAAGCGATGGGTGCCCTTTTCCCCCTTTAAATAACCATAGGCATAGCGGCCTTCTATCTCTATGGTGGCCGACTTTAAACCAGCCTCATCCCCTTCAGATTTTTCCACCAGATTGAAACGATAGCCATTTTGCTCACTCCATCGGGTATACATGCGCAATAGCATTTCTGCCCAATCCTGGGCATCGGTGCCACCTGCCCCTGCATTGATGGTCAGCACAGCGCCCTCTTTATCGTAGGGGCCCGAGAGCAACTGCTGTAATTCCCACTGATCGAGTTCACGATTGAGCTGCACAACGGTAGCTTCCGCTTCACAGAGTAGCGCGTCGTCTTGTTCTAGCTCCAAAAGCTCTAAAATCGCACCAGAATCTTCCCAACTGCCTTTCCAACCCTTTACTTGAGCCAAACTCGACTTATACTCGTTGAGTTCTTGTAACTGCTTTTGGGCATTGTCTTGGTCATCCCAAAAATCCGGTTGGGCCGATAGCTGCTCTAAGTCGCTAATTTTTGCATTCAGCGCGGGTATGTCAAAGGTATTCCTGAGCTTTGCCCAGGCGGTCAGCGAGCGATTCAAGTTCGCGCTTGAGAGCAGTGGTATCAAACATGGGCAAAATCTACACAATCTAATCTAGCAACACAACCCAATTATGCAATCAAAATTATGCAATCAAAAGGGGAACTGAAATAACCCCAGATCCCCTTTTGATTTACACCCTACTTAGGCTAGTCTCTGCCGTTGATAGAAATTAACAAGCGCAGAATAAAGACAAACAGATTAATGTAAGTCAAATACATCGACAGGGCAGCGGGTAAAGCCTGATCATCGGTGTAAGTGCGTGGCAGCACAAAGAAATCTACCACTGCTGCACCCACAAATAGCAAAACGCCAATGGCCGAAATGGCTATTTCTAAAAAGTTGGGGGTATATACGCCGAAAAAGCTCAAAGCGACCTGCGCGATAATCACCACTAAGAGGGCGACGATGCCAAGCTGCACTGTTTTCGCTAGGGCAAAACCGTCTTCTTCAGATAGATTCGAGCCAATGGGCCGCGCTGCGATAAAGGTCAAGCCACAGGCGAGAGCGGCAAACCCCACCCCTTGAATGCCAACGCCACTACTCTGTAAAGCAACAGCAACTAAACCGCTGAGCGTATAACCCGATAGCAAACCGTAAGTCGCTAGTAGAGGAAGGGCTGTTGCATTGTTGCCCTTCATGGCAACGCCACGAGCGACGAAGAATAGAGCCAACTGGGCAATCATCGCCACGAAAAAGGTGGGCATAAACAGGCTGGGATTAGTCCTCAGCACATTCAAACCGCCGAAAGTTCCGGCTGCTGTCAGCATCAATCCACCGCCTACATAGGGCAGCGCATTGGCGATGACATTGGGGCCTACTAGCGCTTGCCCTTGAGCATCGCGGATAGCTTGGCGAAAGTTACTGGTATTGCTCATTTTTAGGTAAGCCTTAAAACGACGAGGAAAATGGTCTACAGGAATTGGTCTCTATAAGAGTGTAATGAATCTGATGACATCTTGCGATTACGGATTCCACATCTTATGGATTGTTTATGGTTTTTGGATGCTTAGCGTCCTGAAGATCGCATTCTCAAGGTTCAAAACATTAGTGTCTTCAGAATTAGTGTCTTCAGAATTAATGCCTTCAGAATTAATGTCTTCAGAATTAATGTCTTCAAAAAATATAGTGTAAAAATAAGGCGTGATAATAAACCATGAAAATAAATCACGCCCATCATCAATAACCTTGGTTCATGAACCAATCGACATGGTTAGGTGATGGTGGAAAAACTTGAAAATTATTTTTAAATGCGTTGAAACTATACTCTGAAAAATAGCGGTAATCGCGGAAATAAAACCCATTTAAAAAGATCGCAAACTCCCGTAAAAATTCGGTATTAAAACTGAACGTTTTTGAGCGTATAGGCTACATCAAACCGACTGAACGAAAAACTAAAAAGCAGATAGTTTTATTCAGAACTTTTACGGACAAAAAGGTCTCAAAGTGCCGCTGTAATTTAGCTTTATTGCATGTAAGAAGAGGTGTGTTTTCGATCCCCGTGCGTGTATCCGCCTAAGTATTTTGGCGTCATTTTGAGGGACTACCGTGTTTCAACGATGGTGAGCTAGAAGTCACTTCCCGAGAATGAGTTTAATTCACGCAACACCGCTTCAACGCAGTAAATTCTGCATTAAATATGGCTTCTTCAAAATCGGCACAGCTTCGTTCCCGTGGTATGGAATTGCTCATGCAGTATAAGCAAGAGCGTTCGGTTAGACTTCGTAATCAGTTGGTAAGACTCAATGCCGGTTTGGTTCGTAAGATTGCACATCGGGTAAGCCATCAATGTGCTGAACCTTATGAGGATCTCGAACAAATTGGTTACATTGGCCTGATTCGCTCTATCGAGCGTTTTGATCCAGGTCAAGGGTGCGCTTTTAGCTCCTTTGCAGTGCCCTATATCCGCGGCGAAATGCTTCACTTTTTGCGCGATCGCGGCACCACTGTCAAAATTCCCCGGCGCTGGCAAGATCTGCAAAAAGAGGGACAAAAAAAGCAGGCTGAGCTAATACGCCAATATGGCCGTCAGCCTTCTGATATTGAGATGGCTGCCGCCATCAACGTTTCTGTGCAGGAATGGCGTCAGGTAAAACTTGCCAACAAGAATCGTATGCCGCTTAGCCTAGATGCTACCGTTTGCCATCAAATTGATTCGAGCATCACCTTAGGCGATACGCTACCGGATATCCACTACATGATGCTGCAAGGGCTAGAGGAAGATCGGCAGC
>JAAUPS010000097.1 GCA_012033015.1 Phormidesmis sp. RL_2_1 | reverse complement strand
CCGGTCATTTTTGGGCTTATCCGTTTTTGGCCAGAAACGGTTGAAAATACCGTTGGCGATCGCTGTTCCCAGCAAAACCAATGCGCCTCCCAGTGTCATTGATAATGTAATCGGTTCGTTCAGCAATAGCGCGCCCCATGCCATCGCAAAGGCAGGAATGAGATATGTGACTGTCAATGCTTGGGTAGAACCTACATTGTGAATCAACCGAAAGTAAAGAATGTAGGCTAGTGATGTGGAAAACAGTGCTAGAGCCAGTACAGACAGCCACACTGTCGGTGTCGGTAAGGTTTTAGGTATGGTAAAGGGCAGGGCGGGTATGAGGAACAAAGCGGCGCTGAGTTGGCTGATGGTGGCAATTACCAGAGACGGAACGCCAGCGAGCTGTTGTTTGATGTAGGGCGCTGCGATCGCATACATCACAGCCGCCATCAGCCCCGCAACACAAGCCATCACAAAAGCCGTCGTCGCCACAAACGACTTCAGCCCTACCAAAACCACCACCCCGGCAAACCCCACACCAAGCCCTATCATTTGGCCCAGCGTGGGTCTCTCCTTGAGCCAAACCACCGCCACCACCGTGCCAAATAGCGGCGTTGTCGCATTTAAAATAGACGTAAAACCTGCCGGTAAAGAGACCGATGCAAAGGCCAACAACAAAAACGGCAAGGCTGAATTAAAACAGCCCACTATCAATAAAGGCATGGCCTTAGCACGAACCACCGCGCCATGCTTAGAGCGGATCAACAGCGGCAACAAGGCTAGCCCAGCCAACAATACCCGCAGTTCAATCAGCCATACAGGCCCTAGTACCGGTGCAGCAACCCGCATAAACAAAAAAGACCCGCCCCACAATACCGCTAACAGCAACAGTTCAGCAATATCAGCAACCTTCATGGTTTTCTCCAGGGCGATCTCCTACCTCCTTTGTCAGCTTTGCGACGAAATGAGTAATGTCATGCTCAATAAAGCGCCTCAGCCTGTTCATCGTGTTCATCGCTGCCAACGAATCATTGTCGTACGGCGCTAAGGAATGCTCACCAAGACCAGGAACACTCACCCAAACAAAGTCAGAATGCATCCTTATTTTGCTATATGACTCTCCTTAGTGATCTAAGCTTTGTGTCATTCACATCAGGCTTAGGAAAAGGCTGCCAAAACCTGCTCGGATGAGAGGTTGTGGCCAATTACGACGAGTTTCGTTTGTCGAGTTTCACCTGAGCGCCAAGGCCGATCATAAAAATAATCGAAGCGTTTGCCAACACCGTTGAGGACTAGGCGCATGGACTTACCCGGTACGGCTACAAAGCCTTTGATGCGGTAGATTTCCTGTTCACTGACGAGCTGGCTGAGCGTTTGCACCAGTGCTTTGGGCTCAAATTCTCGTTCTAGTGTCAGCGGAATAGACGTGATATCGTCGTCGTGTTCATGCGCTCCACCGTCTTCATGGTGATCATGATGGCTGTGGCGACTATCGAGATGATCTTCTACTGCCGCGTTTAAACCGAGCAATACATCGGGGCTGAGTTTGCCATTTTGGCAAGTCAAGACCTTTACACCTGCAGTGAGTTCGTGAGCTAACCAGTTTTTTACCTGAGTGAGCTCACCTGACTCTACTCGATCCACTTTGGTCAGGAGCACCATATCTGCACAGCCTAGCTGATCTTCAAACAACTCCTCAATCGGGGTGTCATGATCTAGGCTGTCATCGGCCTGTCGCTGAGCTTCTAGGGCGTCGAGATCGCCCACCAAGTCACCTTTGGCTAAAGCTTCGCAGTCTACAACGGTGACAACGCTATCAACGGTGGCACTGGTGCGAATTTCAGGCCAGCGAAAAGCTTGGACTAAGGGCTTGGGTAGCGCTAAGCCAGATGTTTCAATCACCACACAGTCCAACTCATCTCGTCGCGCAATCAAAGCTTGCATCGTTGGCAAAAATTCTTCTTGAACCGTGCAACACAAGCAGCCGTTGGCCAGCTCTAGAATATTGTTTGTGTTGTTACTTGTGTTATTACTTGTGTTGCCATTGTTGGCAAGAGAGACCTCGCTTTCGTCACAAACTTGACAATCACGTAACAGATCACCATCTATGCCCACTTCGCCAAATTCGTTGACGATAACGGCAATGCGGCGACCTTGGTTGTTTTGTAATAAATTTCGTAAAAGGGTTGTTTTTCCGGCACCTAAAAATCCGGTAACAACGGTGACAGGCAATTTACTCATGATGGGAGATGATTTAGGTGAAGGGTTGTTTGGCAATCAGCAATAGTGTTGAGTTCGTCTTGAAAAGAGAAATAGTCTTGAAAAGAGAAAAAGTGTCGAAAAGATCACAAGCGTCTAAAGAGAGCAATCATATCTAGCCTTAAGGCGACAATGCCTAGCCTTAAGGCTAAGTGTGATTCTGCTAAGCAAAGCTATCAGACTAGAAGCTGGCCCAAACAGGCAATGCCTGCACCTAAAATGGCAAAGCCTGCATAGCGAACAGACACTGGGCCTGCTGAGTTATCTAGTCGCTGAGCGGTTCCTTTCTGATCGGTGTGATGGCGAGGACTCAAGGCTTGGTGTGCTAATTGGTAAGCAGCAGATGCGATCGCACCTTGCACCAGAGTAAAACCCACCAAATAAGCCACCAGTGGCGTCGGCTCTGCGCCGATTATCGATTCGCCGTAGGCATAGCCATGGAATAGTCCTGCAAAGCTTGTGAGGGTTATAACCCAAAGCATACTCAGGGGACTATTTAAAGATTTTAAAGATTGCTCACTTGCGGCTAATCCCCCAAACAATACAACAGAGCCCGCAATCACAAACTCAGGTGCAGGTAAATTTAACCCCGCTAAATGTAAGCTTGTCCCGACTAAAGCTGCCAGTAAAAAAACGATAGGGAGTAGAACCCCACGACGTAGCACTGCTGCTAGCAACCCCACTGCTATTACAAACGCCAAGTGATCGAGCCCTAGGACAGGGTGGCCAATGCCAGAAACAAACCCTTCAAATATTGTCTGTGGCGCCTGCCGTCCAAAAGGATGGTGCGCCATAGCTGGAGCCGCTGCTAGCAGCATCGCTAGGGCTGCGCTGATGGCAGCAAAACGAGTCACGAAATGGTGTGCTAACCCGGTGCTGTTCAACCTAATATTCATGATTTGGTTACCCCTTGCATCTGTACCTCGCAGATGGCAGTTAGTGAGTTGAAATGTGACCTCAGGCCATGGGCACTTAAGCCCTGTCTTCAGTCCCTGTGTTCAGTCATTTGTGCTTGAGACAGACGGGCATTCTGGCTTTGGATTTTTTGAGATCAACCACCAGCGGCATTGACAGCAAAATCCATCACAGTTGCGGGACAGCGTTGGTTTTTCACCGAACTTTCCCCGTAAGATAGTGCTAGCGTCCTTGCGCTATAAAGTTCTTACGCTATACAGTCCTTACGCTATAAAGTTTCTGCGCTATAAAAATTTTCACTTTAATCGTCCACACTATTGAGCTAGTCTCAGACTAACTAGCATATCACGCCAGCTAACCTGACCTCCTTGCTCTAGCTAAATTGACGAAGCGCCGTCGCCCTCCCTACTGCCCTAAATGTACATGGCTCCATGCTCCAAGCCGTTATCTTCGACCTTGATGGCACCCTTACAGACAGTGACAAGGTTCACTTTCAAGTATTTCAAACGCTGTTTGCTCCAAAAGGCATCTCTTTGGACAAAGCCCTTTATCGCGAAAAATTAGCGGTCGCCAGAATGCAGCCATCCTGGCCGATTTTTTGCCTGGGCTAACCGCTGCTGAAGTGGCTGCCTTTAGCGACCATAAAGAAGCCACCTTTCGGGTTTTAGCCAAAGGCCAGCTCAAGCCCTTACCTGGTTTGTTGGTGTTGTTAGGGCAACTCAAGCGTCACCATCTAGCCCAAGCTGTTGTCACTAATGCCCCTCCTGAAAATGCCACGTTTATGCTCGATCAGCTAGGACTGAGCGAAGCTTTTAGCCCTGTGATTATTGGCGATGAACTACCAAGGGGTAAGCCCGATCCGCTGCCTTACCAAACTGCGCTGGATAGGTTAGGCCTGAAAGCAGATGCTGCGATCGCATTTGAAGATTCCCGCGCAGGCATCCACTCAGCCGTCGCAGCCGGTATTAAAACGATTGGCATCACCACCACTCACAGTTCAGCAGAGCTGATTGCGGCAGGGGCAAGTGCGGCGATCGCAAACTTTACAGATCCATTGGTTCAAACGTTGTTATCTGACCGGGTTATCTGACCGGGTTATCTGACTGGTCACCGGCCTGATGCCGCCGTCGGCGGCAGCGCTCAGAGCAATACTTCACCTCATCCCAGCACTGCGCCCACTTTTTTCGCCAAGTAAACGGCTTGCCGCAGACTAAACATCGTTTAATAGGGAGATCGGATTTTTGCGTTGGCGAGCCATGAAAAGAAAACGATGAATGGGAAGCTGTCGTACACACTATAGCTTTGGTCGCTTGGCTGAGGTACAGCACGCTGGCTGAAGCCTCTACGGGACAACAGGCCAAGCGACGCGCGTGTACCCGTTGGCGTAGCCTCGCCGTCGGCGTTATGCATCCGACACACGCTATATTGCATCTGTCGAGTTGCTTAGGATAGTCTCATCGGCTTAAGCCGTTATCGGACAACAGGCACCTCGACATGCAAAGTCAGAATGCATCCTTACTTTGCTATAAATCATGGTACAAACATCGCTTAAACAAATTGCCCTATCGTCAGTTCGAATTGTACTGGTGGCCCCGGCAGGGCCTTTGAATGTGGGCTCTGTTGCACGGGTAATGAAAAATTTTGGCCTATCTCAGCTTGTGCTGGTAGCACCGCAGTGCGATCCGCAGGGTGAGGAAGCAATGCAAATGGCCGTCCATGCCAAAGATTTACTGCATCAAGCCCAACAGGTGCAGACCATTCCAGAGGCTTTATTTGGATGTGAGCAGGCGATCGCACCACAGCCCGTCAAAGGGGATTCAATGCCCCCCTAGAGCTGCCTGAAGTTGCCCTACCTTCACTACTACCTTCATTACTATCTGTCGGTGAGCAATTTGCCTGTGAGGGATTGCTGGCGAAAAATCCCCCACCAGCCCACGAATGCGCTTTGATCTTTGGCCCCGAAGATCGCGGACTGAGTAACCAAGAACTCACCTATGCCCAGCGATTTATCAAAATTCCTACTGACCCAGGCTACAGCGCCCTTAACCTAGCGCAGGCTGTTGCCATTTGCTGCTACGAACTTTACCGGGCCAGTCAAGCTTTGCCCCCAACTGTTCCAACTCCCGAACAAAAATCACCAAAAGCTTTACGAAGTTCCCCGTTATCTGGTAAACAGTCGGAATCTATCTTTAATCCTACTCAGTGGGAAAGCACCCCTAATGAGGCTCAACCTCAGTTCCAGGCCCAATCCAAGGCCCAATCCAAGGCCCAATCCAAGGCCCAACCCAAGGCCCAGATCAACGAATTAGAAGGCTACTATCAGCATTTAGAACGCGTTCTCCTACAGGTGGAATATCTCTACCCTCACACTGCAGCAAGCCGGATGCGAAAGTTTAGGCATCTGCTGCACCGCACCTCTCCCACCAGCGACGATGTTGCCCTCCTACGGGGCATTCTCAGGCAGGTGGAATGGGCCTTATCCGATTCAAAGAAGGGTCAACTCTAGCCATGACAGATGCTAACGGCACACAGAATAATTCAGGCGGCGGCTATTCAGCGGCCAAAGGTTTGGGTACCCCTAACCACTCTAATTTGTCCTCACGATATGCTACTGCTAACGGGGCGAATAACGGGGCGAATAACGGGGCGAATAACGGGGCGAATAACGGAACGGCCAATGGCGGCACCAGCGGAGCCTCTGGCGCGAGTGGTGATAGTTATGGCAAATTCACGCCTAGTGCCAAGGGGCAACCTAGCAGCCGCCCTGCCAAATCACGAGTCACCGCTGAAAAATCCACTCGCCTTGCGACTAAACGTGTCCGCCGTGACCGTCGGCGCACGGGTCATGCACCCATCCCGATCAACCGAGCCTCCAATGGTGCCAATAGTGCCCCTGTAAGTAGAACAACAAAAATTTCAAGCCAGGGGGCAACCAGAGCGATCGCCCCAGCCACCGATGGTGGTACATCAGCTAGGCCAAGGCTTTCAACCCGCTCAGCCGCAACGGCAGACTATCCTGGTCGGGTGCCAACCTCTCGAAATATTTCCCGCAAGCGCAACGCTAGGCGATCGCGCAAAACCCCACGTTCTCTGTTGGTCATTAGCCGGTTGATCATCGGTGGTCTGGGCATTGCTGCGATTGGCGGTACCTTGCTGATGGCGGCGATTCCTGACAAAGAAGCCAGCGAGGCACCCACGGCTGAAGTCGCCCCAGCTACACCCGCAACTGAAAAAGTAGCGCCCTTCCCGATAACACTAAACCAGGAAATTGCTCCACTCAAAGCGCAGATGCAGGAACTGCCCAACATTTATCCTGGTCTGACCCCCAAAGCCTTTTATGTCGATGTCGATACCGGTGATTTTGTAGATCTCGATGGTAGCGAGTCGATTGCGGCGGCTAGTACCATCAAGCTGCCCATTCTGCTGGCTTTTTTTGAAGAAGTTGATGCGGGTCGAATTGATCCTAATCAGATAGTGGCCATGCAGCCAGAGCAAATAGCAGAAGGCTCGGGTGATATGCAAATAGAATTGCCAGGGACCCAATATACCGCCCTAGAAGTTGCCACCCAAATGATCACCAATAGTGACAATACTGCCACTAACATGATGATCGATTTGCTCGGTGGCGCTGAGCAAATGAATAGCCGCTTTCAACGCTACGGGTTGGAAAAGACTAAGCTCAACAACCCACTGCCCGATTTAGATGGCACCAATACCACGAGTGCCAAAGATTTGGTGCGTACCCTGTTGATTATTGCCAAAGGTGATACGCTGACGCTGCGATCGCGCGATCGCAGCCTCAATATCCTCAGCCGCACCCTGAGCAAAGGGCTTATCCCTGCGGGCCTTGCAGAAAAAGGAGCCCTGACCTACAACAAAACCGGTGATATCGGTTCAGCCTTGGGCGATGCCGCCATCGTGGATTTATCCAACGGTAAACGCTACATCGTTGCTGCCCTCGTCGAAAGACCCAACAACGACGGCAGAGCTGCGGAACTTATTCGCCGCATTTCGGGACTTACCTTCCAGCAGGCTGACCAAGCCATCCAATCTACCCGTCCACCCGCAGCAGATGAACCTACATCTACAGGCGAGGCTCAAACTACCGACCTAGAGACAAATTCAGAAGCTGTAGCTGATCCAGAAGCACCCCTTTAGAAAATATTCTGAGAACCAGCAATCTCCCCTCCCAAAACAGGCTCCAAAACACAGGCTCCAAACACAGGCCCCAAACATAGCCCACAAGACATAGCCCATTGGTGTAAATCCTTAAGAAATAGTTATATATCAAATAAATTGGGTAAGCTTCTCGCATAAAAAACAATTTGAACAGGCTTATCAATGACGAGTGCACTTCACAACTCAGTAGCAGACGCTCTGGCAACAGACGTCCCAGTCGCCCCAGTCGAAGCGGTGGCAGCGACAGATGGGTTACCAGAAGATGTACCCATCGCAGCAGCCGATCCTATTCAAGGCGTTTTTGCTGGATTAGACATTCGTCAGCTCGCAGCACAAGGCTATTTTTCAGGCAGTAGCCTACTGGCTTAATGCAAGCCTTGTGCCCCAAAACGTTTATGCTCAGGTGCTCGCAGACGAAGTCCCTGGGCGTCTCAAAGTGCTTGTTGAGTTTGAGCGGGCCCCACAGCCAAAACGACTCATTCGCTTGATCAGTGCCCGCATCTACCAACTCAACTCTGAAATCATTGAAGGCATTCATCTGGTTGCTCGCTCTATCGGCGCAGTCAAAACTGACTGGGAACAATCTATTCGCATTCCTACCCTGACCCAGCGTCTGATGCAGCGGCAGGCCGAGCAACAGATCCCCTTCCCCAGCAATCCATCAGAACCCACCCCATCGGTTCCCTTTTCCCCTTCTTCCCCTTTTCCCCTTTCTCCCCCCCCTTCCCGACTTGTCCACGAGTCCTCCCGCAGCCAGATCGCCCGCCAAGTCGTCCGCAGCCAATTCAAATTCTTCCGAGCCGCTTTAATTTCCGGCACAGCCATTACTGCTTTTCTCTTCGGAGGGTTTACCGATTTACTCCTGTCGGGTCGCCTTTCCACGTCTTCCCATGATCGACAGCAACAGGCCCTAGCGCCTTGGTATGAAGAAGCTACTGGTGAAACTACAGATGCACACAGTGCTCAATTTGACGATTCATCGCTGTCAGGCACTGAGGTTGCTTTTCGGCCTATTAGTCGGTTTAGCGGCAGAACTGTCGAAGCTGCGCTAGAAACGGTTGCAGTCATTCCCCATCGTGCCGTTGAGCACCCTGCAGATCCTACGATTACGCTCCTTTTTGGCGGTGAACTCAGCCTTGACAACTTCACCTTTGAAAATGCCGACGACCTCGATCAGCTCTTTTCAACGATCAATATTTACCAAAAGGCTGACGTTTCTATGGTGAGTCTGGCCGAGCCTCTCGCCAATGCCAGCACCTCTTTGCAAGAAGACTTTTATCATCGAACCCGTCCCCAAGCGGTACAAGCTTTAAAGGCGGGGGGCATTGATATTGTCAGTCTTGCCAGCGAGGGCAGTATGACCTATGGCTCCAGCGGCCTGAGTGAAACGCTCAATACCCTCGATAGTCAGGGAATTTACCGAGTTGGGGCTGGTCGCAATCAGCAGGAGGCCCATCGCCCCGAAATTTTAGAAGTCAAGGGTCAGCGGATTGCTTATTTGGGCTACAGTCCGGATGCTATCGAAGGTGCAAAAGCAGAAAAAGCAGGCGTTGCTCTTACCAGTAGCGAAGGCCGCAAGCATATTATTGAAGATATTCAAGCTATCAGACCTCAGGTCGATTGGATTGTGGTGAACTATCGCTGGGGAAATACATTAGATGCACCAGCGGTAACCTCGCAAGACGACTCAAACAACACCCTGCTCACCTCCGTCCCAGAAGACTGGCAAAAGGCGCTTGCTCGTGAGGCTGTTGACGCAGGGGCTGACTTAGTGGTGGGCTACCACCCTGAGCATATTCAAGGGGCCGAAATTTATCGCGATCGCGCCATCGCCTACTCCCTAGGCGACTTCATCTTCGATAGCGCGCCCTTAGCCGATCATGACACCGCCGCCCTGAAAGTTTCCCTGCGCAACCGGCAGATGAAAATTGAGTTTTTACCCGTCACTATCCGCGATGCCCATCTCAAAATGGCCACCGGAGAACAGGGCACCACCATCCTGCAAGCCATTCGCAAGGCTTCCGATAGCTTTGAGCAGCCCCTACAATTTCCCGCTGTCCTCAAAGCCCAACAACCCCCTCAAGAAATCCAACCCGCACCTGCGGTCGAAGCACTGCCGCCCATACCCGATGCGGCCCCATACGATTCCTCGTATCATTCATCACCTAGTCCATCCTATGAAGGCCCATCCTATGAAGGCCCATCCTATGAAGAGGCCCCTAACCAAGAAGCGCCTTCACCCCATCCAATGATGCAAGAATCAGACGCTCTATTCATGCCCGATATGGATGATCAGCAGCCTGTGCTTGATCAGCAGCCTGTGCTTGATGAACAGCCCGTGTTTGATGAAGAAAGTTGGCAAAACGAAAGCTGGCAAAATCGGCCAGAACCTGAACTTTTAGAGCCTGAAACGTTAGAGTCTGAAACGTTAGAGCCTGAAACGCTAGAGACTGAAACTTCAGGCGATGAACTTTTAGAGCCCGAAATTCTAGAGTCCGAAACCTTAGTCGATGAAACTTCAGGGCATGAAATCCTAGATGAGACCTTAGATGAGTGGGGAGAAAAACCCACTGGAGCAGAACAAAGATTCACACCCATTCCAGAAGGCAATTTACAACGACAGTCCCAACGTAACTCGGCCAACAGCCCCCAACCGGTAGGCGCTGAGAATCTGTGATCGATTAAACCCTAGGCCCTAGGGTGCATCGGTATCTACCCATGCACACATAAAAATAAAAAAACATCGGACAGTGTCAATCCCATTACTGTCCGATGTTTTTTTTTACAGCTATTACTATCTCTGATCATAAACTATCAAACTTCAGTATAAATTCTTCAGGATTAGGCGTACTGAGGTCAGTAGTTATGAACATACCCATGCAGGCTAACGGCATCGGGCATCGTTATTCATTGAGATATGAAAAAAATGGGAAGGGCAGGCAAGGCATTAAAGTACGTGCTCACACAGTACGGCATCAGCCAAAATCGGCTTGCAGTTACGATGGGTGTCGCTCGCTCTACAGTGAATCAATGGGTAAATGAAGTCAGCGACCCGCTGGCTGATTCCATTCCCGAAATTATGAATGCTTTAGAGGAGTTGGAGCCTCCGGCTGCACAAATTTTCCTCCAGCTCTACATTCAGCGCAATGGTACCCACAGTCGTTAATGGGGGTATGAGCAAGTCTGACGAGATCAAAACCTACCGCAACCAACCCCTATGGCAACCAAATGGGTTGCCGTCCCGATATCTCTAGTTCTGCGGGGGGCAAAGCAATTGGCTCTCCGGCAAATCTCTCTTCCAAAGTGCCAAATAATGGCAGTAGCCAAAGTCGATGGGTGGCCCCGGTAAAGGTTTTGTCATTGGTGACAACTTGCGGATCAACCACTAGGGCCTCATCGAATAAAATCGCTAGCCCGTCAGGCGATGGGCTCACTGTAATTTCAGGTTGGGGGGCATTTCTATCAGCTCTTGTTCTTGACCTGTTTTGACGTTGATGGCTGTCAGGTAAGGTATGACTAGATATTCTTCTTCTGCAAGATCGATGCCTTCTTCCTCTGCTAGTGGCTCACCCTCTGCTAGTGGCTCATCCTCTGCTAGTGGCTCACCCTCTGCTAGTGGCTCATCCTCTGCTGGTGGCTCACCCTCTGCTGGCGGATTTTCTACAGGCCGCGTGACTAAGCAGTACAAATATCGTTCCCTTCACTAAATTGGGCGCTTAAAATAGCCCCTTTTGTATCTAGCAAAGATTTTTCAGTTCCCTGACTCGATACCCAAAACAGCGATTGGGTAAATCGTTTTTCAGGATCATCTTGATTGAAGTTTACTAGAGCAGCAGCGCTCCCATCACTGGCGATGTCTAAAGTCAGGCCATAGTCTGGCAAAAAGTCCACTAGCTCATCTGATGCGTTGTCCTGGGTAGCTGTGGTCTCTGACGGGTTATTAGAAGACGGGTCAGCTTCTGTATCGTTAGCCGCTAAGGCAATCACTGCGGTGCCTTGTCCCTGCTGCAAGAGTAAAGATAGGCTGTCAGGCGCAATCTTAAAATCGCCGCCCGGTTCAGTTCTCAGCTTACGGGGTGGCTCGTCGTTCATCAGTACCCATGGGCCAAAATCTGCTGGGTTTTCTGTGTTGACGCGCTGCACCACGATCACTTGTCCATTAGGCGATAAATCGAATTTGAGGTTTTGATAGTCTTGATTGTCGAGAATCAGCTCGGTGCTGCCAGCGGCAAGCGGTTTGCTCGATCGCCAAAACTGCCAGCGAGGTAGCTGAATATCGTCTCCAAGGCCCGTAGAGACGGTGTAGAGCTGGGCCGATGCGAGGCCGGTGGTATCTTTTTTGATATCAACGGCTGAAAATAAGATGCGATCGCGCTCCGGATAGGGCTTGAAGTCCATCACTCGCTGACCTTCAGGCGTTAGCAGCGTTTTTTTCTTGCGGGTGAGGTTAAATAAAATCAGCCGTCCCTGTTCTTCGCCTTCTGCACCGATGTAAGCAAACACGCGATCGCGTGTTCGAAATGTGCTTTGAAACGGCTCAAACCCTTTTTTACCGTTTAATGCCGTCGCCTCTGACAAGGCAATTTTGTAGCTTTCACCATAGGGGGCTGGCGCTTCTAAGGTGTAGGCCATTCTGCGCCCTGCCCAGCTAAATTTGCCTGCCAGAAACGGTTCAATCTGTAAGTTTTGCTCCACACTTTGGGGATCTACCGGCTGTGTAAACGTCAGCAAAAAGGCCACATCGTCAGCGGCCACGGCCTGATCTTGCCAAGAAAATGTGCGCACTCGAGGTAACGCCTGGGAGCCTAGCAGCAACATGGCGACAATCATCAGCCCTAAAACCACCATTACCGCTGGTGCAACTTGATCTAATGGCTGTCGGCGACGAGGCTCCACATTGTTTGATTCAGCATGGCCAGCACCAGAACGACCAGTGCCAGTATGACGAGAACTAGTACTCATAAGGATTCCTAGGTTCTTCTACAGGGGTGATTGTAGTAGGTGCGATCGCCACTTGGCGACGACCATCGAGCGTTTTAGTCGTTATTTGACCGTTAATTTCTAGCCAGCTATCCACCGGATATTGTTTAGGTGCGGACACAGCATCGGGCAGAATGACGGGAATGCCCACTGGGTAGGCATCGGCTGCGCAGCAAGTGAGCACAAATCTTGACACCATCAGATAGCCCTGGGGCCAGCCTTCTGGATAAATGACAAAGCCCTTTACATCCACTGCTTCACCGGCATAGGCATCCGGTTCGGGGTACACATTGATCAGCCGAATCCAATCGATGATGGTGCGTTCTTCAGGAGCCGTGGCTTGCATAAATCGCTGGGGCTGCGATCGCGTCAGCGTCAGCGTATCCGAAATCCCCCGCTGAATCGCCGTCTGACTGGCAAAGGCCCTAGGGGTATAAATTAGGCCAAATACAGCCACGGCCAGTAACAAGGCGCTGCTGATGTTAGGCGGTAGTAGGGTTATGTGATCTTGATCTCTCTGGATGCTGCTAGGGCCGCTACCGGGGGCGTTACGAGTGGCCAAGGGTGGGCCAAACATGCGCATCCAAATTTTACAATGGTAAAAGCCACCAGCAACAGCAGCACAATCGCCGCCAAATTAGACAGCCATGCATAGTCAGGATGCAATAGCAGCAGCAGCTTCCCGCCAAACCAATAGCGAAATAGCATGGCGCTCCATGTGCCTAGCGCCAGCACATCTAAAATATCTCGCCAAGGCAACCGGCGTGGCGGACGTGAAACAGGCGGTGGGGTAGGACGAGCGATCGCATGGCAAAACTGATAGCACTATTTACAGTAAAACTAACGGTTATCAAAACTAACGGTCATCACAACTGACAGCAAAACGTAGAGAAATCCAATCCATCAATCGAACAACATCACCACACTAACCGACATACAAATTCACAAACAGCGCCGAACCAAAGCTCATCATCCCCGCCAGCGCAAACAAATAAAAGACTGCCCGCGCCCTAAACACCGTCAGCAATAGCCCAATATTTTTGAGATCAATCATCGGCCCAAAAATTAAAAACGCCAGCAGTGAACCGCTAGTAAACGTAGAGGCAAAAGACAATGCAAAAAACGAATCCACCGTCGAGCAAATAGAAACCACCGCAGCTAACAGCATCATCGCCAAAATCGACGACACCATCCCTTGGCCCAAACCCAAAATCAGCTCGCGCGGAATCGCTACCTGCACAGTGGCGGCGATCGCACTGCCCAAGATAAGCACTGCACCTAACTCGCGCAGCTCACGCACCATATTTTCCACGACCAGCAGCAGCTTACTGGTCAGAGATTTCTCCACGACGGGATTAGCCACCAGCCGCTGCGCCATCGGCGTATCCAATCGCAACGTCGCCCCCAAACTATCGCCGCCCTGCAAAAAAGTACCACCCTTAAGCAGATCAGGTTTGCCCTGTTCATCCGCTGCAACCGGCACATCTCGAAACCGACTGCGGGCCACCGCAGGCTGTAAAAAAGGCCCCATATCTTTTTGATGGCTAAAGACCCAGCCTACCAACGTGGCAATCAGCAGGGTAAAGCCTATCCGCATAAATACAATCTCTGGCTGGCCGCGAAACGCCACCCATGTCGCCCAAAACACCACCGGATTAATCGTCGGTGCTGCCAACAAAAAGCCCATCGACACTGCTGTTGGTGCGCCCTGCACTAACAACCGTCTGGCCACTGGCACATTGCCACACTCACATACCGGAAACATCAGCCCGATCAGGCTACCGGCGAGCGCCCCTAAGAATGCATTTTTGGGCAGTACGCCCACTAGCCTGCGCTCATCAACAAAAAATAGCAGCACACTAGAAAAGGCCACGCCAATCAATAAAAAAGGAACTGCCTCCACGAGCAAGCTGAGAAAAAGCGTCAATCCAGTATTGAGCTGCACCATGTTGAGCTAAGGGCAAGAAAGACAAAGAGCAAAACTGAGGCCGACAGCCATGATGGAACTAGAGACTTCGCTGACGGACGGCGCTGCCATATTACTACGGTGTGGCTGCAAAGCTTGACAAACAATGCACATAAGCCGCATTATCACGCATGACATGCAGACTTTTACGCTACACCTATAAAGTTTTTGTATGTATAAACACGGATGTTGCCGGTCACCAAAGCTGAATGCTCACCAAAGCTGAATGCTCACCACGCTAATGTGTCCGCCTAGGCATACGGCCACATCGCGCCCCACATCACGGGGACGATCTTCATAGGCCCCGGTATAGCGAAAGCCTTGCTCGTCCACTATAAATTCTGTCGGTAGCGGTTGGGTGCAGCCCTGGCAAAACACCACCTCAGGCTCGTCCCATTGGCCATTCAAAGGCGGTGCGGGCAAATTTACATTCCAAAATTGACCGGGTTGGGTAGCTTCGCCCATGAGTTGCCCTAAAACGCTGGCCGCCAGCCGAGTAGCTCGGGGCCAATCAAACGGCTGGTCGCGGTACTTGTACTGAGAAATGGCAATCCCTGGCTTTCTTAGCAGGGCGGCTTCGCGTACAGCCGCCACGGTACCCGATAAGTGAATGTCCGCGCCCATATTGCCTCCTGCATTGATGCCAGAGAGCACCCAGTCCGCCTCAGGATAAAGGTGGCTCAGGGCGACTCGACTACAGTCAGCCGGGGTGCCACCAATGGCGTATTCATCAGGCGATCGCGGCTCGATTTTAATGGCGCTGCCACGGTTCATCTGATGGCTACAGCCTGAGTGCGGCCTATCGGGGGCAACAATGACACTTTGGTGAGGTGCTGATAGATGGCGTAAGGCGGCCTGCAGGGCACGAATGCCGGGGGCGTTAATGCCATCATCGTTCGTTAAAACCAACAAACCCATTTAACGTCCTGCGGCCTCTACCGTCACCTGCCCACTGAATACTAATGTCGCTGGGCCAGTCATAAAGACTCGATTACTCTGGGCCCATTCAATTTCTAAAGGGCCACCGGGTAGCGCTACGGTGGCCTTGCGATCGCACTTGCCATTGAGTACGGCTGCCACTAACAGCGCACAGGCTCCGGTACCACAGGCTAACGTCGGCCCTGCGCCCCGCTCCCACACCTTCATTTTCAAATAATCAGGCCGCACAACTTCTACAAATTCAGTATTTATCCGCGCCGGAAAGGCAGGGTGATTCTCAAATAACGGGCCAATATCAGCGAGTGGCACTGACGCCACATCATCGACGAACGTAATGCAGTGGGGATTGCCCATACTGACACAGGTTACCTGCCACGCTTGCCCTGCCACCTGCAGTGTTTTATCCACCACTTTGTCACCTTGATCTGCCAAGGTTGTCGGAATATCTGCAGCCAGTAATACCGGTTCACCCATATCTACCGTCACTTGCCCACTGGCCTGCAAGGTTGGCCGAATGGTTCCTGCCAACGTGTGGATGCTGTAAGTGTGGGGTAGCTCAAGCGCTTTACCTTCTTGTGTTTCTAGCTCAGCAATAAATTTGGCTAGGCAGCGAATTCCGTTGCCGCACATCTCTGGCTCAGACCCGTCAGAATTATAAATTCGCATGGTGTAGTCCGTATCACCAGTTGCAGGCAGGACAAAAATGACGCCATCGCCGCCGATGCCAAAATTGCGATCGCACAAGGCCACGGCCTGCTCGGGTGACACCACCGGCAGCTCACTTGCCCGGTTATCCACCAAAATAAAATCGTTACCCAGGCCGTGAAATTTACTAAAGGGAAGGGTTGTCATAGAGAAACGCTTTTTTGTACAGCTCCCCACATTCTACCGTCGCCCCTTCCCCTGATCTCGGGCAGCCTATATCAAATCCACTCGTTTTATTCGCCAAATCTTATGTCTAGCAAATCTACCTCTGCCAACAGTTTCGATCTTGAACTGCCCAGCATCCGTCAAGTCCAATCCATCATCCGCGATCAAAAAACAGTCGAAATCAAAGTCACCACGGGCGAAACCTTAGTTGGTGCGGTGATTTGGCAAGATGCTAACGCCATTTGTGTCAAAGGCGATGATGGCCAAAGTACGATTTTGATGCGAGGTGCGATCGCCTATGTCAAAGCCCATTAAGTTAGAGCCCATGAAGTAGAACCCATGAAGTAGAGCCCAAAGTTAGAGCCTATTGCCGTACTCATAAGTTAAACCCTATTAAGCCTGAAGGCCGTCACAGGATTACAGTCGAAAAGTCGCCAAGAGTGATATGGTCAGTGCTGACTAAACCCTGAGATAGTGAGCCTATAGCTCCTCCTATGAGCTCCTATATTTTCAGCCCAAAAATTCTCACGATCGTTTCGTCACCGCACTGTCATGATTTCCTCCCTCACACCCTTGTTCAGTCGATTCTTCACTGCTCGGCGAAAGGCGACATGGCTCGTCTTGCCTGCTGTCACGCTAGTCACCACGTTAGCCTTGGTGCTAGGCACTGCGATCGCCACCCCCGCCCAGACCTACCCAGTTCAAGTATCTCCTAGCCGCCCCACCTTGGGTGACACCCTCCTCTGTCATTCGTCCAAAGTGACCAATAACGCCGTGCCGCCCACCGTTACCGCTAGCGGCACCACCTATCCCACCTTTCCAATCGCACCGAATCGCTACCGTGCCCTAGTACCCACTAGCCCCAACACCCCTCCTGGGCGCATGACCTTGCAAGTGAGCGGCCCCGAAGGCAACAACAGCATTGCTGTTAATATCAGCAACCGTAGCTTCAACACACAATACATTACCCTCTCTCCCGGTCGCGCTGAACTCGAAGGAACCGATCATGAATTTGATCGCCTCGATGCGTTAAGGGCACTACGTACCCCTACCCGCTACTGGAATGGCCCCATGACCAGACCAAGCAGTGGCCGCATCAGCTCAGCTTACGGCAACCGTCGGTATTACAACGGCGTCTTTGCCAATGACTACTACCATCGTGGCGTAGACTACGCTGCTGGCAATGGCTCCCCTATCTATGCCCCTGCCGCTGGTCGCATTGCCCTCGTAGGGCGAGTAGCCGATGGCTTTGTTCTCAACGGCAACACCATTGGCATCGATCACGGTCAAGGTGTAACCAGCGTCATGATTCATTTGTCTGGCTTTGCTGTCAACGAAGGTGACATGGTAGAAGCTGGTCAGCTAATTGGCTACATGGGCTCTACCGGATTCGCCACTGGACCAAATCTCCACTGGGGTCTATTTGTTAATGGGATATCGGTCGATCCGGTACCTTGGCGTTACGATGGCGTGGAATAGCTTTCCACCACGATTCACCATCGGGTTCAACGCAGCACCCAAAGCGAATATGGCCGCCACTGTTTTACCCATCGAGATGGCGGGAACACTTGAATGTGAAGATTAAACCGGCGATCAATCACGCTCTATAGCGGCCATTTTATAGCGTGTGCCGGATGCATTCGGTACATGCGCGTTGCTTGGCCCGTTGTCGCGTCATGGTTTCAGCCAACATGCTGTACCTCAGCCAAGCGACCAAAGCTATATAGCAGCGTGCGTAACGCCGAAGGCGTG
>JAAUPS010000312.1 GCA_012033015.1 Phormidesmis sp. RL_2_1 | reverse complement strand
GGCGGCGAGTAGCCTGAGCCGGCTTGCCGTACCGGCCCGATGCTAGGCCCCAAACGATCATTCACCCCAGCACTGAGCGAAAGCCTGTTTAACCAGCTCGCTAGCTACGCTGGCATCAGCATCTTTACCGACAGCCATGCCCGTTTGCCGACGGCCAACGGTGCCAAAGGACTGATCACCGTTCCCTTTATGCAAAAGCCCCCTGCTAAATCTCAGCCGTCGTTCCGCACCCATCCGATAAGCTTTGCACTGAGCGAAATTGAGCAGTTTCGCCTGATGTTGATGTGCTCGTCAGTAGAGTGCAGCGAGTAATGGCGGAGCCCAACTGAGACCTAGCCCCGTCAGAGAAATTATCAGCAAAATCATAAAAGCAGGCAAGTTGCCTACTCGCTGGGTATAGAGCCTAATCCGCAACAACAAGGCCGCCGCCCACAGCATCAAAAAGTAGGCAGAAATTTGTATCCAGGCGACAACCACCACTGCAAACGAGGCGATGCCTAGGGCCATCAGGGTATAACCGACGTCAGATTTAAACCCCTTCAAAATGATTTGGTGGGCCGAGCGCCACGCCACGCTCAAGATGGCACACTCTAGGGTGATATATGCGATCGCCAAAATCCAAATAAAATGTAAGCTATCGTGCTCATGCAAAAAAAAGCCAAAGGCCATATTGGCCAATAACAACATCAGCATGGCAAGTCCTGGAAACTGGCGCATGGCACGTAAACCTCCCCACAAAATTTTCCCTATCCCTGGCCTTGCCCCCCGGCAGAGGCATAGACCTTACAGATTGGTAGAAATCGCTTGAACCGGACAGCTTGGCAGGCACTGCTCACACATAATGCAGCGCGATCGCACAAAAGCCAACTTATACGTTGCCGGATCTATCTGCAACGACTCTGTCGGGCACAACCCTGTACATAAGCCGCAGTGCACACAGCCATCTGGATCGATCACAATTTCTCGATTAACCAGCGACACCTCAATGTGATTGGATCGCATCCAATCAATCGCTTCATCAAGCTGATCGATATCGCCCGATAGCTCCACCAGCAGTTTGCCGACCTGATCAGGTGCTACGTGGGCGCGAAAAATGTTAGCAGCCACATTAAAATCTTTCGCTAGCCGATAGGTAATCGGCATGTGAATCGTGCGTTTTGGAAAGGTGAGCGTTACCCGCTTTTTCACAGCTTGTCTCTACAGTTTTTGGGACAGATTTTTTTTGGTCAGATTCTTTGGACAGGTCTTTTGGACAGGTCTTTTGGATAGATTGGAGCGATAGATTGGAGCGATAGATTGGGCGAGCGCATTCATCCCATGACTCACTTGGTTAACATTATCGCTCAAGTTCTATAGAGCCTACCGATGGAACTTACCTCAGCCATCCATTCAGTAAGGGAGCAACAAGATAAGATAGAAGACAACAATGATTTACACAAACATCAACATGTCGGCTGAATCGTCACAGATCGCACAACGGGTGAAAAACTTTGTAGTGGTTGCGATCGCAGCTATTCTCAGTATCGCCATTATCTTGGGCATACAAACGCGATCGCCCGCCGCATCACTTGCCGAAATGGCCGAAGCATCCGTCCCGCTCAACACCGCCATGGCCAACGGCAAACCCACCCTGATCGAGTTTTATGCCAACTGGTGCACGAGCTGTCAGGCCATGGCCGCCGACATTCAGCAGCTCAAAAAAGACTACGCTAGCCGGATCAACTTCGTCATGCTGAACGTGGACAACAGCAAATGGTTGCCCGAAATGCTGAACTATCGAGTAGACGGCATTCCCCATTTTGAATTTCTTACCGCTGAGAGCCTAGAAACAGGCGCAGCCATCGGTGAAGTTCCCCGAACGATTTTGGCAGAAAATTTAGAAGCGCTGATCAAGCGACAGCCCCTGCCCCACACTCAAGTCAGTGGCAAAATCTCCGGAATTGATACTGCAACGAATCCGATCAACACCCAATCTGATGACCCGCGCAGTCACGGTGCGCAGGTCGTCAAGTAAACATCGTCCCGCAAACCTATAGCGGTGCCCGGATGCATAACGCCGACGGCGAGGCTACGCCAACGGGTACATGCGCGTCGCTTAGCCCGTTGTCACGTCATGGTTTCAGCCAACATGCTGTACCTGAGCCAAGCGAGCAAAGTTATACTGCCAAACCTATCAGCCCATAGCCTTTTCGGCTAAGCACCTTGTTCTGCCAACTGTTCAACCCTAGGCTCTACAGACACCGATTGAACCACAGCAGTACCTTTGAGCGCAGCTTCAATCAAACCCAAGAACATCGGATGAGGTGTATTGGGCCGGGACTGAAACTCCGGGTGAAATTGACAAGCAATGAAAAAAGGATGGCTCGGCAGCTCAACAATTTCGACTAGGCGGCCATCAGGAGACGTCCCACTGACCATAAAGCCAGTTTCCAAAAACAAGTTGCGGTAGGCATTGTTAAATTCATAGCGATGGCGATGCCGCTCATAAATCACTTCCTGGTCATAAAGCTTTCTAGCTAAAGTATTCGGCTCAATTCGGCAGGGATAGAGTCCCAAGCGCATCGTACCGCCCAAATCGACCACATCTTCCTGTTCAGGCATCAGGCTAATCACGGGGTTAGTCGCTTCCGAGTCAAACTCTGAGCTATTGGCTCGGGGCAGTTTTGCAACATGCTGAGCCCACTCCATGACAAGGCACTGCATCCCTAAACACAGCCCTAAAAAAGGTATATTTTGCTCGCGGACATATTCAATTGTGCTAATTTTGCCATCAATCCCGCGGGAGCCAAAGCCACCAGGGACTACCACACCAGCCACGCCACCCAGATACTTGTCGGGCCGCTCACGCTCAATATCTTCAGAATCAACCCAACGAACTTTCACTTCCGCGCCAAAGTTTGTCCCGGCATGGCGCAGCGCTTCTGTAACCGAAAGGTAAGCATCATTAAGCTGCACATACTTACCCACAATGGCAATTTCAATTTCTTTATCGGGGCTGTGCAACCGGCTTATCAGCGTAGACCACTGGGTCAGATCGGGCGATCGCTGCTCCAAATCCAGCAGCTTCAGACTCTGCACAGCCAAGCCTTCTTTTTCCATGTACAGCGGCACTTCATAAATGCTAGGGGCATCTTCGGCCGTGATCACACAGTCAATCGGCACATTACAAAAGCTAGAAATCTTTTCGCGCATCCCATCTAGCAAAGGCCGCTCGCTACGGCACACCAAAATATCAGGCTGAATACCAATCGAGCGCAGCTCCTTTACAGAATGCTGGGTTGGCTTAGTTTTCAGTTCGCCCGCCGCTGGAATCCAAGGAATCAGCGTGACATGCATATAAATCACGTCATTGCGACCGACATCTTGGCGAAACTGACGAATCGCCTCCATAAAAGGCAGCGATTCAATATCCCCTACCGTGCCACCAATTT
This sequence comes from Phormidesmis sp. RL_2_1, assembly GCA_012033015.1. Taxonomy (GTDB): domain Bacteria; phylum Cyanobacteriota; class Cyanobacteriia; order Phormidesmidales; family Phormidesmidaceae; genus Phormidesmis. The sequence continues at coordinate 2,076 of JAAUPS010000312.1, read as the reverse complement.
CGACAATCACGACATCGGGAGTACGATTGCGTGCCACCCGATGAATGCGTGACTTAATTTCATCTGTCACATGGGGGATCACCTGCACGGTACGGCCTTCATAGTCGCCGCGGCGCTCTTTGTTGATCACAGCCTGATAAATCGCCCCAGTAGTGACGCTGTTGAGCCGTGACATGGAGGTATCTGTAAAACGCTCATAATGACCCAAATCAAGGTCGGTTTCAGCCCCATCTTCAGTGACAAAAACTTCTCCATGCTGAAACGGACTCATCGTCCCAGGATCAACATTGATATAAGGATCGAGCTTAAGAATAGAAACCGAGTACCCCCGCGACTTCAGCAACCGTCCGAGGCTAGCTGCCACAATGCCCTTACCAATACTTGACACGACACCGCCAGTTACAAATACGAACTTGGTCATAATCTCCTATAGCGCTTGCTTTACTCGCCGTTGCTGGTTTGCCCGCTCAATTCATCCCAATGAATCACCTAGAATTGACCACTCAGAATTGACCACTCAGAATTGATCATCCAGATTGACCCATCAATTGTGCCACAAGGAATAGATTGACGATGCTCACTATCGGCAAAGGAACGGCAAAGGAGCGGCAAAGGAGTGGTAAAAGAGCAGCAGAGAAGCGGCAGAGGGATACAACTTACTAGCAAACTCATCGGTTTCCACCGCATCAATGGTGCAGGCTAAAACTAGCAGATTGCATAAACAAAGGCCCTTTGAGGCGATAATCGCACCTCAAAGGGCCTGTCAACAATCTCTAACACTGAATCTCTAATACTGAATCTCTAACATTGAATTTGGAGCGCTGAATTTTCAGCAGACTCTGGCAACCGGCAAGTTTTTGTCTAGCGCATTCGCTAGGCCCATCTAAGCCATGATTCAGCTCGCCCACCGGAGACCACCGTGCCCCAATCAGGCGTGCCCCAATCAGGCGTGCCCCAATCAGGCATCATGAACTACCGGTAAAAGCGACTTCAGGAAACTTGCTTTGCGCTTCACTCATGGGCTTACTCTTGCCTTCTTCCTGCCAATAGTTGATGATCTCGGTGGCTTTATTAAGCAAGTCAACTCGCTCTTCGTCGGTAATCCAGGACTTGGATTCGACTTCAGTTTTGAGCTGTTCCCAAGCATCGTTACGAGGCCAAAAAAAGTATGAGGTCAAAGGGCTCGTGCCTTTGCCAACAACCTGATCGACCGCTAGAGCAACGTCTTTATCTAACCAAAGGACTTTAAGGATAAATCGAGCTTCTGACTCGTTTGATCCATTTGTAGGCGCAACAGCAGACTCCAAGCGAAAACCTCCCAAATAAATGATCCCAAAGTTGAGTGCGATTACTAAAGTCGATCGCCAACCAAATTGGGCGAAACTACAGTCTTTTATAATAACATAAGTTCACAGATGTATCTTTCATCACAGCAACTTAAGGGCTTCCTTGTTGCTACAGTCTAACTGACAGTCTAACTAACTGATAGTCTAACTACCTGACAGTCTAACTACCTGACAGTCTAATTCTGCTCTAACCGCTAGCTTGCTTTCAAGCTTCAACAGCTCAGCTCCTCATACCTTATGAGCGTTATCTTAGTCACTGGCCCTGCTCGTTCAGGCAAAAGCGAATGGGCTGAATATTTAGCCGTGCAGCTAGCCTCGCAAAATGATCAGCAGGTGCCTCGGCAAATTGTCTATATTGCTACCGCTCAGGCAAACTCAGATGATGTCGAATGGCAAGTGCGACTTGAAAAACATCGGCTCAGGAGACCTGAGCATTGGTACTGTCAGGAAGTTCCGGTGGCGCTTGCGGGCGCGATCGCCTCATATAATCAGACCCACTGCGTACTGGTGGACTCTTTGGGCACTTGGTTAGCAAATCTCATTGAGCAAGCTGACGAAAGCTGGAACAGTTATCAGCAAACCCTCATTGCCACCTTGAGCCAAACTGATGCCGACGTTATTTTAGTTGCAGAAGAAACCGGGTGGGGAATAGTTCCAGCCTATGAGTCGGGGGCGAATTTTCGCTTGATCACCTCGGCCAACCCTCCAGCCGAGCCCGCCGATCGGTGGA
>JAAUPS010000311.1 GCA_012033015.1 Phormidesmis sp. RL_2_1 | reverse complement strand
GTCTTCGCCGAGTCGCTCGTTGACGATATCGACCACCCCTAGCTCATCGACAATACCGGCTATGATGCCCAGGTGGTCTAAGTTTTTGACCGCTAACGTATCGATAGTTTTGGTGATCGCTTGGCCCCTGTCTGCGCTTTTCCATCATACTCTGTCATTATTTCTCAATGTGACAATTCAAAGGGCGGAATGTAGGCACTAAGGGCTCAATTGGACCCTACCGTTCAAAATTTCGCATCAGATTTGAACAAAACCCGCAACCAGTTGCCGGCCATTCGTCTCCCTCTTGCTCGGGTGGGTCGATGTGAGTTCTCTGTTTCAACTAATCTTTCTCATTTTCTTTGAGTCTTTTTATTGCCACATCCATTTCTTTCTCCAAAGCTTCTGGAGTTGGCATCTTATTCTTTAAGGGCGGCGGTAACTTGTGGGTTGCGATCGCCAAGGGTGCCTCTGTCTGACGCAGAGAATATTCAGCGATCGCCTTGTTCTTAGACTTACACAGAATGATACCGATAGTGGGCTTGTCATCCGTATGACGCAGCAAGTCGTCTACTGCATTGATGTAGAAGTTCATCTTGCCTGAATACTCAGGCTTGAAAGAGCCCATTTTCAGGTCAACGACGACATAGCACCGCAGTTGTAAGTGGTAAAAAAGCATGTCAATGAAAAATTCTTCACCGCCTACTTCCAGTCGGTATTGACTACCTACAAAGGCAAATCCGACCCCTAGTTCCAGTAAAAATTCCTGGATATGAGTCACCAGGGCTCGTTCTAAATCTCGCTCAACGGCTTTCTCAGGCAGCGAGAAAAACTCTAGATTATAAGGGTCTTTGACAAGCTGCTGTGCTAAGTCTGACTGGGAAGGCGGTAAGGACTGCTCAAAATTGCTTAAGGCACCCCCCTGCCGCTCATATAGCTCGCTCTCAATCTGTAGAACTAAAACGTTTCTACTCCAGCCATTTTCAATGGTTTTCTTGATGTACCACTGGCGGGCTTCAGTTCCTTTCACCTGCTGGAGAATGACCATATTATGGCTCCACGGAATTTGGTCAACCAACTGTTGACCAATTGACCAATCGGGCCAAGACTCCGCAAAGGTCTTCATGTATTTGAGATTCGTCTGGGAGAATCCACTCATACCTGGAAATTCCCGCTTCAAATCTTGAGACAGCCGCTCAATGACTTTTGTCCCCCACCCTTCTTCCGCTTGTTTTACTAGGATTTCATTTCCAATTTGCCAGTAGAGTGCGATCAGCTCAGCGTTCACAGAGATGGCAGCGCGAACGTTCGCTGCCTTTATTCGCTGCTTCAAGCCAGATAGCAGACGTTCGTAGCTGTCCGAAGAAAGAAAAGTTAGGTTATCAGGCATGTGCTCACCAGATGCAGATCTAGAATTTTCTAAGCAGTAAAGCAACCTCAGGAGGGCTACTTGAGTAGCTCTTCTACTTCAGATAGCTTCAGCTTCAATACTCTCTGAAGCTTTTCGAGATCCTCACGGTTCGCAGATTGGAGCGCGGCAGGTGTCAGCTTTTGAAGGCGCTGAGATGCTGACTTGATAGCCTTTGAGGGAGTTGTGTCAGCTTCTACAAACTTTGCTTTTATTTTTCTCACGAGTTCGCGAGTTTTAGCGACTGTAAGCTGCTCGTCTAAAACCTGCTCTGTTGCTTCTAGACGCTCTTTCCGCGCTTGACGCTCAGGAATCTTCAGATTTTTCTCAGACAGACTAGCCAGGGCTAAAGCGTGTGCCCCCTTTAGTCCTCTTTCTCGAATAGCTGATTTTAGATCTAGGGGTAGCGATAACATCGGCATCAGATTTGATCTAACCGATGGTGGATTTAGTGCTAACTCCAATAGAGATAGTAGAATTTTCTCTTCGTTAGCATGGAGCCCTAACTGCCCGATAATTTTCTGCTGTTCCGGTTGAGTATCGCTAACGAGTCCTTGAAGGCGATGCACCTGCTCTTGCCGTTCTAACCTTCTCAGTACAGTTGATAGCAGCACTGGAATGAGTTCCTCTTCTAACCCCGAGGCAGTAGCAACTTCTTTGACAACGGCCTCGGCCTTATCTAAGGGATTTAGATCCTCATGGTGAACGAACGTTAGCAAGGCTTTTCGATGCAGATCTTTTGGCATCGGCGCGATCACAGCCCGAATGGTTTCCCATTCCAGGGACTTGGCTGCTTCCCAACGTCGCTGACCATCCCAAAGCAGATAGCGATCGCCTTGAGGGATAAGAATGATAGGTGTAATTTGCCCATCCTTTTCTAGCGTTCTCGCCAACGTTTGAACGCTTAAAGCTGGAATCGTTTGTCTAGGCTGAGAAGGATTAGGATCTATCAAGCCCACTAAGATATCCTGCTCCCCTGACTGTGCCTTAAGCTGCGCTCTAAGAACCTCTAACTGCTCTTCCAATTCAGGCGACTGAGCTTTTCGGAGTTCCTCAATTTCTGCCTGAAGAATGGCTACTTCGCGGGCATGATCGGTTGCCGTAAGCGCTTTGTCAAAACGCTCGACTAGACTGGGTAACTTCTTTGCCATTTAGCGACTCCTCGAAAGTGCTGCTACATCATCAGCTAGAACTCGAAAGTCCTCGCAGGCTCCGTGATTAGGTCGGTGTTTTTGCAAAGGCAATCCCAAGGCACTGGCGTTCTTAAACTCAGAGGAATCCCGCACTTCTGGATAGAGGTTAACCCGGAGCTGCTCAGCAACCTCAGGCAATTGCTGTAAATATTGCCGGTGAATACTTTTTGACTTGCTGTAGAGACTAGGTACCAACCCTAAGATGGGCGGTGCAGGCTCAAGCTGTAATTCCTTGGTAATTCCTATTAACCACTGCATTAGGTCAGCCACGCCAGAAATTGATTTCATCTCTAGCTGAATGGGGATTAGCACATGTGTGCTGGCAGCGACTGCGTTTTCACAAATTTTCCCCAGTGTGGCAGGGCAGTCCAGAATAATCACATCGTGGTCAGTTGGCGATGATCTCAACTTGTCCGATAGGGCGTATTCTCCTCTACGGCGAACGACCAGTTCATCTGCTAACTGAGACATAGCGGGATGCCCCTGACAGACCTCAACTTTTTCGCTATCCCATACTTGAATAAAAGGCCAATTTCCCTGGTATCCCTTGGATAAAACTTTGACGACTGACTGGTCATAGTCCACCGGAGGTAACCCACAGAATACATCGAGGGCTCTCTGGGGATCGAGATCTACAAGCCCTACAAAAATTCCTTTGTCAGCGAGTGCATAAGCCAAATGCACGGCAATCGTTGTTTTACCGACACCTCCGGCGTTAGCCAGAATCGCGAGAATGATCTGTCGCTTAGACATAAACAACCCGTGTGCTTGTCGAATTTTAATATACGACGTTTTATGAAACTGTCAATCATCGTATATCAACATACGACGAATTTGTTGAACTATTTTTCGTTCGACCAGTTTTTATGCAATAAACAAGGTGGTTCTCTGTATGCGCACTCAAATTCACTTTATGCAATGAATCAAGATGAATTCAGAGGGTCTTGACTACTTTATAGTTTTTCATTTATGTGGCAGGCTCTTCTGTGTTGCAATCTTTGTTAGTTGGATTTTTGCTGTGCTTTGACTTGCTATAGATTCCTACATCCAGCATTGAGTCGATGATGTGACATAAAAGTCTGAACCGCTTTGGCTATGTCGAATGACATCATACGACGGTTTATTGCAAGCAGATTTTTTGTAGCTAATAAAGGGTTCTTAGCTAATAGCCGTTTCCAACGCCTCGCTACAATGATATCTGGATACGTAAACATCGTTTTGCCTGCTTCCTATGGCTTCACCAGTCGTTCTCATCAGAGGTGAACTTGAGTCCGCTGCTGCTACGGTCTCTTACCTTCGGTACCTGGATAGCTACCTCGCCCACCCCGGTCGTAATCGTCCGCTCGGGTAGATAGCCATTGCGCACCACTGCCTGTCGCCCTTGCTCATCTTTGAGCCCTTGATACTGGCCTAAAAACTCACTCAGCTCTGCTTCTACTGCTTGCGCAATGATTTGACAAGCGCCTTGTCGCAATAGCTCACTGAGCGCATCGCTGAAGGTTTCCTCGGTCTCTGGTGTTTTGAACTCGACTAGATTATCTTGAGTCATGGTGTATTCCTTTTTCTGGTACTTTTGCATTTCCAGAAGGATACGCCTTTTTTTATCTCCTTCGCTGTACACCAGAAATAGTTATAACTCCGCCTTATTTCTCCGGAGTGATCGCTGATTCCAAATTTCCGTGCTTAGGACTCCACCACCCTTTGGCCGTATGGAAATAGACAGCCTCTTTATGCTTGGCTTGAGTTCTGGCTTTCGTGTCCGAACACCGCAGCAGTTTTTTAGACTTGCCGTCTTTCTGGTAGCCGTACTCCTCCATCGGCTTCTGGCAAACCGGACAGGGATGATCGGTTAGATTCGCTTCAGCAGATTTGACCTTTGGCCCTTCGCTTTCTTTAGCGCGAGGTGGTTCCCACTGCTTGCTGAACTTTGAGTAGAACAGCACAACGTTCTCACAGCCACTGGTGCACTTAAAAAGTATTTCTTTTGAACTTTGGTGCTAGGGACTTTCGCCATCGGTCTATGACAGTGAGGGCAGGGCGTTTTAGACATGGCTAGAGACCGCCCCCCACTGCGTACCGATGGCTTAGTAGAGAGATGTTTAGGAATCACCCCTTGAGCGCGGGTGAGTGCCGGGGCGAAGTATTCCTGATTCCAACTCGTCAGATATCGCTGCCAGTCCTCTTTACCCTCGGCAATCTGGTCAAGCGACTGCTCCATCTGAGCTGTGAAGCTAGCTTCGAGTAGATCGGGAAGTGCTTCCTGGAGGAAAGCATCGACCTCTAATCCCAGGGCAGTCGGGAAAAGAGAGCCTTTAGCAATCTCTACATACAGCCGCTGCTTGAGCGTTTTGATAGTCGGCGCGTAGGTGCTGGGTCTACCGATACCTTTGCGCTCCATCACTTGTACGAGCTTAGGTTCGCTGTAGCGCGGTGGCGGCTGTGTTTGCTTCTGTTCATGTGCTGCTTGCTGGAGCGTAACCGACTGTCCCTGCTGTACGCTAGGGAGTTCCGCGTCGGCTTTCAGATTATTCCAGTAGCGGGTGTAGCCAGGGAATATTAATACCTGCCCTTTTGCCTGCCAGCAGACTGAACCCGACTGCGTGTTGATCTTGGTCTGCTGCACCTGGGCGGGTTTGCACTGAGAGGCGATCGCCCGCTTCCAAATCATCACATACAGGTTAAAGGCGTCAGCAGAGAGTTCTCTCCTAAGTTCCTCAGAAGGCCGATAGATGTCGGTCGGACGAATGGCCTCATGCGCCTCTTGCGCTCCTTTGGCTTTACGGTGCTGAGCTACTTCCTTCGGCACATTGACCGAGTCGTTACTTTCTAACCACTGCCTCGCCTTATAGTGGACCCGAAAAACTAGACAGGTAGCTAAGCTCTGAATCACTCAAAAAATGCTAGGAGTTATTCATGAGTAAAAAACGCCG
>JAAUPS010000310.1 GCA_012033015.1 Phormidesmis sp. RL_2_1 | reverse complement strand
GCTGTCTTGGTGAGCATTCCTTAGCGCCGTACGACGACGCAGGGTCTCACCGCTGTCTTAGTGATCACTCCTGAACGCCGTACGACGACTCACCGCCGCTCGTCGAGTGAGCTGCTGCTAGTTAAGGCTTGCAGCGTTGGCGTAGCCTCTACGAGGAGAATGACTATTGTCAAAGTTGCGCTAGCAGTCATCTAAACCAGCCGCGATAGTCACAATTTGATCGATCAAACTGCGAACATCACGCCCTCTAGCATTAGTATCGTTCACTAAAATGCTTAAAGCTAGGGGCGGATGGTTGGGTGGATTGAGGTAGCCACTAAGGGTATAGGTACCGCTCAAGGTGCCGGTTTTGCCTTGAAAACGACCTTCTGCTAAGGTGCCTTTCATGCGGTTGCGCAAGGTGCCGCTGCGGCCTGCAACGGCTAAAGAGTTGCGATAAATGGCGGCATTGGGGGTCGTAGCCATCACCTGCAGCGTATCCACCAGGGCTTCGGGGGTAGCGAGATTTCGTCGCGAAAGGCCAGAGCCATCGACAATCGCAATACTGTTAGGGGCGATCCCCAAGTCAGTGAGAACTTGGCTAACGGCATTAGCGCCAGATTGATAGGCATCTTGGCTCGCTGGATCTATGCTGATGCCCAAGGTTTTGAGCATGGCCTCAGCATAAATGTTGACGCTATAAAGGTTCGTCGGATCGATAAAAGCTCGCAGGGGCGGTGATTGAATTGCGGCAAGTTCTACTAAGCCACTGGGTGGACTGCTATGACTTACTTGGTTGCTAGCCGAGGCAATGCCATAGCTATTCAGGCTTTGCTGAAACTGTTCGACAAAGTAGCTGGCTGGATCGAGGAGGGCGATAGAGGTGTTTTCAGAAGGTGCACCGGCAATCAGTTGACCCGTGACAGTCATAACTTTCTGTCCTGGCCGTTGTCCAGCGTCAATAAATTCGTTGCCGCTGCTGATGGTGCGAGAGTTGTTCTCAATCTGCCAACCACGGACAAATTCGGGGCGATCCCAGACGATGCGCAACGGCTGTCCAGCGCGTGTGGGAAAGGCGGTAAAGCCTAGCTCATTGCGATTGAGAATCAAACTGTTAGCGGGTGCGCCGTAGCCTGCGCGATAGTCTTCTTCGTCCCAATAGGGACTGGCGGCGGGGCCGCTGAAAAAGTTGTCGATGGCAGTGAGGCTATTGGTTCGCCGGATACCTTGCTGCTTGAGCTGATCGGCAAGCAAATTGAGTTGGTAGCTGGTAAAGGTGGGATCGCCGCGTCCAACGATATAGAGATCGGGATTGGGGTTGTTGGGTTGGCCCAAGACAGAGGTGCGAATGCTGAAATCAGGGCCGAGGGCTTGCAGCGCGGCAGCGGTAGTCAACAGCTTGACATTAGAGGCAGGGACAAATTTTTCCTGGGCGCGGCGGGCGTAGAGGACGCGGGTATCGGCGCTCGCCGTTTCAATCAAGATGCCAACGTTCGCGCCTTGCAGAGTATAGCCGTTGGCGATCGCATCAACTTTCCCCGGCAGCTCAGCTCTGCATATCCCTGCTATGGCCATATCGGCCTGGGTTAATACGGCCAGACCCCCGACTACAGCAAGGGTGCTCTTCCATAGCAGCGTCTGTAGTCGAGCAGAGAGAGGGTAAATTTTCATGGTGCATTTGGCGAGTTCAGTGCAAGGTGAGCGACCTGTCTAACTTAACCGTCACAAAATTGCCATAGCACGGCCATCAGGTCAAATCGTGCAACTGACCACCGTTTCACCAGCGTCGCTACAGCATATTGCATCGCTCATACCTGCAGCAAACGGCCAAGATCAAAAGGCAGAAAAAGAAGGACTGACCCTAGCTTGGCTCGCTGATGATCATAGTCATCACCCGGTCTCGCAGTGATGGCTAGGGTCATGATAGATTTGGCCGAAATTGGGATTGGCACAAGCGCTGCCAGCCAAGGCGGCTGATCCTTGAAATGTCTGAACTTTGATCACGGCTGGTTCACCTGCCGGGAGGCCATAATGCATTACCTCGGGGGCAGCGCTCAGGCGGCGAATGGTTCCAGAGCGTAGATTTACTGCCTCATAGTGGTGAGTGTCACCGCGATACCCCTGGCAAAGAACTGTCACCTCTTGAGCGGAAATAAACCCATAGTAGCTGGCGAAATCTAACTCTTGGCATACCGGCGGTGTAGAGATCGAAACGCCATCGTAGCTGAGATCAAAAATGGTTACATAGCTGCCGCCATCGCCACCGGCATGGATGGTCTGCAAATCGGCAACCAAATATTCACCACCCGGAGAAAAAGATTGAAGATGGTAGATCAAATAGCTGTCGGGATAGGGCGTTAAAGTGATTCGACGAACCTCTTGGGGGCCTGCTATCACCAGTGACTGACTGGCCGTTTCTCTGACATCTGGCCGACAACCTGCAGCCGTGTCGGCACGTCTGAGCGGACTGTTCGGTGTGACGATTTGCGCAAAGTTGCTTCTATATAAACCTGCGTACCATTTCTGGTGAGCTCAGCAGCTGATTAGAACGATAGCTCACTTCTGTCGCCCGATAGCATTTGCTATCCAGTATGTTGGTGAGCATTTGCTGGGCAAAGTTTGGATTGACTTGAGCCATGCTAGGAGAACTCCCTAAGAGGGCCGATAGGAGGCTAGCAACCAGGGATAAAAGTGATAGTCGTGGATAGGTTAAACGACCTTTCAGGCGATCTTTCATGCTCAGTGACTTCTGTGAGTGGGGTATTTAGCGATTGGTGCGGTCATATTTTGTGTGGGCACATGACCGACCCTGTTCATAAATACCCATGCTCAAGGGTCGATTTCGAACACAAATTCGAACACAGATTCGAACACAAATTCAAACACAAATTCAAACACAAAGGGGGTGGGGGACTTTTTGCCCCAATATTGCTTTTAACTACTGCTGCCGAACATATTGATTTGTTATTGATTTGTTATCTGCTGCGATCGCACTGCTCAAGTTCTCGTAGATAATACTCACAGTTATCTCCCAAAAATCTATGGATGTGAAAGCGGCAGTAGCTTTTGAAGCCAGCCAACCTTTAAGCATTGAAACGGTGCAGCTAGAAGGGCCGAAAGCTGGTGAAGTATTGGTTGAAATTAAGGCCACAGGTATATGCCATACCGATGCCTATACGTTATCTGGCAAAGATTCTGAAGGCATTTTCCCCGCCATCTTGGGCCATGAAGGGGCAGGCATTGTCCGAGAAGTGGGAACCGGAGTGACCAGCTTAAAACCCGGCGATCATGTCATTCCGCTATATACAGCAGAGTGCCGAGAGTGCGCCTATTGTCTCAGCCAAAAACGAACCTTTGTCAGGCCATTCGCACAACCCAAGGCAAAGGCGTAATGCCCGACGGCACGAGCCGATTTTCCTACAAAGGTCAGCCCCTATATCACTACATGGGCACCTCTACTTTTGCCAATTACACCGTGCTGCCAGAGATTTCACTAGCCAAAATTCGCTCCGATGCCCCCTTTGATAAGGTTTGCTATATCGGCTGTGGCGTCACCACTGGCATTGGGGCGGTGCTGTTTACCGCAAAAGTTGAAGCCGGTGCGAATGTGGTGGTATTTGGCTTAGGCGGCATTGGGCTAAATGTGATTCAAGGAGCCAAAATGGTGGGCGCTGACAAAATCATCGGCGTAGATTTGAACCCCGCTAAGCGGGAAATCGCCGAAAAATTTGGCATGACTCACTTTGTCAATCCCAGCGACATAGCCGGTGATCTGGTCGGCCATTTGGTCGAACTCACCGGTGGCGGCGCAGATTATTCATTTGAATGCATTGGCAATGTGAACGTCATGCGCCAAGCCCTAGAATGCTGTCACAAAGGCTGGGGTGTCTGTACGATTATTGGCGTAGCTGAAGCCGGAGCTGAAATCAGTACCCGGCCTTTTCAACTCGTTACCGGGCGGGTGTGGAAAGGGAGTGCCTTTGGCGGCGCTAGAGGCCGTACCGATGTACCCAAAATCGTCGATTGGTATATGAATGGCAAAATCAACATTGATGATTTGATCACCCACACCATGCCGTTAGAGAACATCAATCACGCCTTTGATTTGATGCATCGTGGTGAGTCTATCCGCAGCGTCGTTTTATACGATTAGGAATTTATGGGTTTAGGAATTTATAGGTTTAGGAATTTATGGGTTTAGGCGAAAAAGGTTCAGCAGCCAGGGGCTTAGTCGAAAAATCACGAGCCAAAAGCTTTGGGGGCACCACTCGGTTTTATAGCCATTACTCTGAAGCCTGTCACTGCCAGATGCAAGTGGCCGTATATGTGCCGCCGCAGGCCGAAGATGGCCCCGTGCCCGTACTGTATTACCTCTCAGGGCTGACCTGCACCGAAAAGAATTTTATCGAAAAAGCCGGTGCCCAGCGATATGCGGCCGAGTGTGGGTTAATGCTGGTTGCACCAGATACTAGTCCAAGGGGAGTGAATATTCCGGGTGAAGACGACGCTTGGGACTTTGGCTCGGGTGCCGGTTTTTATGTGAATGCGACTGAGCTGCCTTGGGCCAATCACTACCAAATGTATGACTATGTAACGATGGAGCTACCATCGCTAATTGGCAACGAGTTTTCGATCCGATCTGATCGCACAGGCATTTTCGGGCACTCCATGGGTGGTCATGGGGCGTTAATCTGTGGATTAAAAAATCCAGCTCAGTATGCTTCCGTTTCGGCATTTGCACCGATTGCTGCGCCGTCTCAGTGTGGATGGGGCAAAAAGCGTTTGCCGGATATTTAGGCCCTGACAAAAGCCAGTGGGCGGCCTATGACGCCACGGCACTGGTAAAATCTATAGGCCCTATCAGTAGCCAAATCTTGATTGACCAAGGAGAGGCGGATCAGTTTTGGGCAGATCAGCAGCTACTGCCTGAGGTATTTGCTGCTGCCTGTGAGCAGAGCGCTCAGCCCCTTCGACTGCGAATGCATCCTGGGTATGATCACAGCTATTATTTCATTGCTACCCTGATGGGCGATCATATTCGACACCATGCCGATATTCTGGGTTCTGATCATTAAGTCTGATCATTAAGTCTGATCATCAAGGTTTGAAAATTAATCAAGTGGCTTGATTTTTTTAGGAATGACTCATGACAAATTTGCAAGGTGATAAGGAATATCTCCACCCCCAGTACAAGAAAGATCGTGAGATGCTGAACACGATTCTGGCAGGCTCGGCGGATCCTTTAAATATGGCCGAACTGGCGAGATTGCGTATTCGTTATGACGGCTTTCAAGGCGCGCGTGATATTCAACATGATTTGGATAAGGCCCTGGAAAATTGGGGCCTGACTGAAGCGGCACTGTTTGCGAAAACCCGTGCCCTCCATCAAACAGAAACAATATTTACGCCTACATGGATTAAAAAGGAGAAGATTGGAGCTAGCCGCTGAGCTAGTGAGTTCAACCGCTGGGCCGCGAATCGATGGACACTCATGTTGCCCTACGCTAAAAGGGGCATGGGTTACCCTTGGATGGGAAGC
>JAAUPS010000096.1 GCA_012033015.1 Phormidesmis sp. RL_2_1 | reverse complement strand
CGAATCGGTGATAACTTGCTAGGAGATCTATCTAAATATGAAGCAATACAAAAAAGCACCAGCACCCTAGCAAAAAGGTTTTTTTGAATCAGCGGGCCACGCCATGCCCCTGCATGAATGCCGCTTTCTATCGCCTGTGCCGGAATAGCTAGCGAAAAAAGCAGGCTAATAATTGCAAACAAACTGCCTGTAAAGGCTAGTATTTTGAGCTGCTCTTTTAAGTTAAATCGGGATGCAAAGTACAGCGCGAAAATGGTTGTCTCAAGGATAGCGAGGGAGCGCCTCTGGGTGATATCGGGAAAGTCTGACCATAAAAAAGAGGTGAAAACGACTGCCAGTAAGCTCCAAAAAAATATATTTTTGATGCGGTATGCAGTGAGTGTTGCCATCTCAATGCGATTAAGCCTAACGCGATGACAAAAATGCCATGCTGAGTAAGCTGCAATAAGGGCCGCAGCGGGTTGGAAACAGCCTCTGGTGTGATTCCAGTGCCTTCGCTCAAGCTAAAAAGGCTTTGAAAGGCCAGTAAATCAGAGTAAAAAAGCAGCGCTAGAACAGAAAACCACTTTTCAATTGAAGGGAGCCGAATCATTTTCTTCTGAGATAGCTTGAGTATAAGTAGTAGGTTTTTCTGAATTGAACCGTGGCTAATTCCCACGGTGTAAGGGCAGATAGGTATGCGCTAATCTGTTGATGAATAGGTTGGCGCTCACCTTGATGATGTTGAATAAATTCGGCTAGCCCTAGGGCAAATAAATTGTTTGCGTAGGCTTTGATGTCAGGGAAATTTTGCCGTAAAAAGTAAGCGGTTTGAATTAAAATTTTGGCTCTTAAAAGCTGCTTGTCATTGCGAAATGTATAGGCGTTATTTCCGTGAATTCTTTGCAGCGCAAAGTGTTCGACGAAGGCATATCCTGGGCTGCTGCCTAACGCAGCGTATTTAATATAGTCATCGCTGGTAATCTTGATTTCGCTGGGCATCGGCAAGATTTTGCTGAGCAGTTCTCTGGTAAAACAGAGTCCCGAAGTTGCCAAGCTGTTAAGGGTAAGCTGCCATTTAGCTTGCCTTTTTTTAGTCGCTGGCGCAAATCATAGCGGCCAGATGTGCCGTGATCGCTTGGTGCTGCTGGTAGTGGTTTAAGCTGAAGGTCTACTCTTTCTAAAGCATGAAACATCCACCCAACATTTGGATGGGTGGCAACGATATCTACAAGCTGTTGGGCCTTATGAGGTAAAAAAACATCGTCAGCATCGAGAAAGCAGATAATATCACCCTGACTTTTGGCAAAGCCGCTGTTAAAGGCACTGGCCTGTCCCCCGTTCTCTTGGAAGATAGGCGTAATTTTGTGCCCGTATTGCTGCATAATTTCTCGCGAATGATCGGTGGAGCCATCGTCTACGACGATCACTTCGCAATCGGAGTAGGTTTGGTTAAGGGCACTGTCAATGGCCTGCGTTAGAAAAGAGGCATAGTTATAGTTATTAATGAGAATACTGACGAGTTTTTTAGGTTGCGTTTGAGTCATTAGGAAGAATTAGAAACTAAGCGTTACTAAGCGTTACTAAGCGTTGCTAAGCGTTAAAGAGCGGTTGATAAAACCCCAAATCGGCGGTAGGTAAAGCCCACAAGAATAACGTTCCAAATCACCATGCTGAGGGCTGTGGCGATCGCAGCACCTTCAATCCCCCATGGCGGTATCAGTAGCGCGTTTAGAACAATGTTGGCAAAGGCGCTAATCGTCACGCCGATAGCAGTATCTTTGTCGTAGCCTGTCATAATTAAAAGCCTTGCTGTAGTGCCTGTAAACGCACTGACGAGCTGCCCGCTGATAAGGATCAACAGCACTGTTTGGCCCACTAAAAATTCAGGCCCAAACATGAGCAAAAACCAATTGCCAAAAAGGGCCAATGTCGTTGCTAATACTAGAGAGATCAAAAACGTTGCCCGACAGCTTTTTTTGATGGTGCTTTTGAGCTTAGTCAAATTTCCCTGGGCGTGGAGTATGGCAAAAATGGGTGATAGCGAAGTCGAGAAAGCAAGCTGGACAAACCCAATGAGTCCTGCGCCTCTATTTGCTACCGTATAGATAGCCACTGAATCGGTATTTTTGAGCATTCCTAGCATGACCGCATCAGTTTGCCCATTAATGACATACATGCTGCCGATCAGCAGCATGGGGGCCGCACCAGCCATCCAGGCTTTGGGAGTATAGTCGGCAACAGCCCGGTGAACCTGCAAATTGAGCTTGGTTTGCAGTAAGTAGGCACCTGTGATGAATGCGATCGCAGTTGCCACCAAATCGATTGCCATCGCCATCGCCGCAGAAATAGCCTGCTGACGAATTAAAAACAGACCGCACAAAATCGCAAAAATAACGCTCGGGCGAATAATCGCCTCTGGCAACTCGCCTGCCACCACACTTTTCAGCGCCTGCAAGGAGGCTTGTCTGATTCTAGAAAGGGCTAAAAATGGCAAAGAAACCAACCCTATCGAGAGCGTTATCAGCGTTTGCGTACTGTTTGTCGGATTGATCAGCCAAAAGGCAATACCGGCAATCGCCGCCAAACCCATCGAGTTTAAGAGAATCAACCGGTTGGAAAACTGTAGCAACCCCTTGGCTTTTTCCCACCTAAGCTGGGTGGTATATACCGCTAGCTCACGGCTAATAAGCCCTTCAAACCCTAGTGCCGAGGGAATGAGCAAAATTTGCAGCCAAGCAATCACATACACATACTCCCCGTACCCTTTAACCCCTGCCAACTGCACAAACAGCAAGCTGTTGGCATAAATCAGGGCGACATTGATGATTTTGAAGCTAAAGGTACCTGTGACCGCTTTCGCTAAAAACTGACGTAAAGGCTCTTCTGAACCATCAGATTTACCCAAAACCTGCTTTCCCCATTGCTGTAGTTTCAGCTTTAGTGTCATAAAAATTAGGCAAATCCCTGTGCCAATAGGAAGCTCAACACACCGCCAATTAAACTCTACCCGCTGAGCATTGAGCTGCTGAGCAATCAACGCTGAGCAATTGACGCTGATCAATCAACGTTGATAAACACTGTCTATAAATAGCGTTTATAAATAGCGCGTAGTTTGTCATGGTAGACCTTTACATCCAATGGTTTTACCCGCTCTCGAGCGCTGTGGCCCATGGCCGCTCTCAAGGATGCATCCTCAATCAAAGTCCGCATAGCTTTAGTTAGCCCTTGAATATCGCCCGGATTGACCAAGTAACCTGTTTTTTGTGGATCAACCATTTCAGGAATGCCGCCTACCGGTGTCGAAATAACCGGCAACCCCCACGCCATCGCCTCTAGCATGGCCATCGGCAGCCCTTCATTGTACGACGGTAAAATAAATACGTTGGATGCTTGCAGGAGTTGATTGCGCTGCAAGCCATTGATCCACCCCGCTAGCTTGACGGATGCAGCCAAATTAAGTTTCTCAATTAGGTTTTGAGCGTAGTCTAGCTCGCCGTCGCCCGCCAGTATCATCTGGCTTTTGTTAAGGCACTCAGTCGGTAATTGAGCCCATGCTTTAATCAGATCAAAAGCCCCTTTGCGCTGACCCACACGGCCTAAGAAAACAAATTGAATTCTAGGTGAGTCATCGCGATGGGGGATATCTGCGGGAATTTCAACCGGATTGGGCAAGACAATCACTCGACTGGGATCGAGATCACAGTGGGTGAGGTAGTAATCTTGCCAGCTTTGGGAGAGCACAATAAAACCATCGGCGCGCTGCAAAGATGCATTGACCCCCTGCTGTAGCCATTTGGGCAAGCTCTCGTGAAAAGTATGGAACTCGCAGCCGTGGGTGTGCATTAAAACTGGCTTACGAAAGGCTTTGATAAGCCATAGCAGGAGGATTTTGCGCAGCACACTGCCTTTTTCAGAAACGTGTAAATGAACCAGATCGATATCGTTTTGGATGAGCTTGTAGAGCAGGTGGCTAAGGGCGATCGCGAACACGTTCAACCGATGGAGCAGCGATCCTTCATCGTGGGTCGATACATGCTGAAGGGATAGCGCCATCGCCGCCCGCTCAGCTTCGGAGCTTGCCCCAGAGCCTGCTGCCCCAAACTCTGCTCGATCGTCCCAAACCTGTTGGACAATCAGTTTTTGAACCGAGGCCATCCCGCCCTTTTGCTCCAGGCTAGGCCCCATTAGTAACACTCGATAGGGCATGGCCGTATCGGCTAAAGGCAATTCCGCAGGCATTTTATCCATAACAGCTATCCGGCGCGGCCTCAGCGCTGAGGATAATCTCCCAAATGATTTTGAAATCTTTCAATTATCTCAGTTAGGGTATCTTTTTTGCCGTGCATTTTGCTATTAGCGGCTCGCTCACAGCCTTTCGGCTACTTGCTTTAAGCGCTGCAGTTGAGCTTCCATATCTCGCTTCGTCCACTGCGCCGCAAAGTGCTGAAAGCCAAAGCTGACCAGCGGGTTGGGAATGGTGAATTCAAAGCAATTGAGCAAGCGTGTGCCCTTAAGATGGCCGCTGTTTTCTGGCTGGCACTCCCAGCGATCGCACCCCTTAAAAACCCCTCAAACCCCCACACTATAAGGCCCGGAGCCCGTTCTATCACCGTGCTGCGCAAGGTTGGTGCCAGCAGCGGCACCTGCAGGCGAAAATCAAACTCACTGCCAATCGTCGTTCGCCAATCGCCAACGGGTTCACACACTAAAGCAGGGTTGAGCCACTGATGCATCAGCCGTTGCTGCGTAAAGCACCGTTCTACAGTCGTTGCACTCGCCCGGATAAAAACCGATTGTTCATATTTCATCATGCCTATATGCCTCGTTTCTGAGCGGCTGCCTCAAAGTCAGCGGTGGCTTTGAGGGTCGCAGGCACTTCAAAAAAAGCTTGGGCGATGGCCGCAGAAAAGGTAAAGGTATCGACCCCTTGGGCCGCCAGCAGCGGAATATCCTCCAGCGCTCGAATGCTAGCCGTCAAAATCCGCGTTTGACTGCCAACGCCGTTCAGCACCCGCTGCATTTCGGCCACCTCGCCTCGCCCATCACGCCCTAGATCATTGATGCGGCCCAGGTATGGGGCAATGTAGCTAGCGCCTAGGGCAGCCGCAATCAGCGCCTGATGCACTTCATATATGGCCGTTAGCGTCACCGGAATGCCGGATTGAATTAACGTTTTAGCCGCTGTTGTGCCCAACCGAGTAGCAGGCAGCTTTACGACAATGCGCTCATCCGCGCAGGCGAGCTGCTGCCCTGTGTCCACCAAGTCTGCCAAAGTCGCGCCCCAGGTCTGTAAATGAACTTCGCGGCAGCCTAAGTCAAAGGCCGTTTTTGCCAGCGTAATCAAAACCTCCGGCCGACAAGCAAGCCCCGCCCGCTCAACCAAAGTCGGGTTACAAGTCACCCCATAAAACAGTCCTGTGGGCAGCCATTGTTGCCACTGCGCCACTTCTGCAGTGTCCAAATACAGCCGCAAACGGGAGCATACAGCGCCAGCCCGATCGCCTTGGCGATCCTCTCCTTTGACTTGGGTCGTTTGTTCAAACACTATCGCCACCGATCACCACATCTTTAATCCGCAGACTTGGGCCCCCACAGCCTACCGCTAGGCCACTCTGACCGCCCTTGCCGCAGCCCCCCGATTCATCCCAATAAAAGTCGTCGCCAATGGCTTCAATATTGGCCAGGGTGCTAAAGACATTGCCGGAGAGGGTGACCTCCTTGACGGGCTCAGCCAGTTGGCCACGGCGAATCATCCAAGCTTCGCCTGCGCTAAAGGTAAACAGCTCCCCATTGGTTTCACCACCTAGCCAGTTGCGAGCATAAATGCCGTTTTCAATGCCCGAAAATAAGTCCGCAACAGGGGTATCCCCGCGCTCAATCCAGGTATTGCTCATCCGCACCAAGGGCGAATAGTGATAGTTCAAACAGCGCGCGTTGCCAGTGGGTGTTTCATCTAATCTGCCAGCGGTTTCTCGCGAGTGCAGGCGAGCAGTGAGCACACCGTCGGTAATGAGCTGAGTGGTAGTAGCCGGAGTCCCTTCATCATCATAAAAATAGCTGCCGCGATGGCCTACCGGGGCAGCGCCATCAAAGATTTGGAGGTTTTTGGGGCCAAAGCGGCGGCCAAGGGTCATGGTTTCTAATAGGTCAGGATTTTCATAAATCATGTCGGCTTCAGAGAGATGGCCAAAAGCTTCATGCACAAACAGGCCGCTGAGAATAGGATCGATGACGACGGTGTAGATGCCGCCTTTGACCGGGGGGAGCGTGAGGGACTCAGCAGCGCGCTTGCCCGCTGCTTGAATGCGTTCCTCTAGCCCTAGCACGTCCTCGTAGGCTTGCCGGGAGCCTACTGTTTCGCGCCCGGTTTGCACCGTTTCGTCTTGGCGTGCGGTGGCCGAAAATCGCATTTCCATATCCGTCCAGCACTGCTCAATTAGGCTACCTTCAGAGGTCGCTAGCAGCACCTCCTGATAGCTATCTTCATAGCGCACCGTGGTCGCAACAATGGCGCTATGGGCGCTGCGCAGCACGTCGGCGTAGTGATGGCAAAGCGCTTTTTTGCGGGCCAATGTAACGGCTCTAGGGTCGGTGCCCGTTAGGGGCAAAACGCAGCGCGCTTGGATAATGTCGATAGGGGCCAGTTGGGTGATGTCATCGCCAGTCAGTCGGGCGGCGCGATCGCATCTTCTATGCGCATGGCCAAATCAGCCAACCGATTAAAGCTCGCAAATCCCCAGCCGCCTCGATGACAGGCGCGAACTTGGCCGCCAATGGCCATATCTTCGCTCAATGCCTCTGGATGCTCACTGGTGCGATCGCCTCGTAAATGGATTTGGCAACCCTGCGATCGCTCCAGCCGAATCGCCAAATAATCCACCCGGTGCTGGTGCCGAGCGATCAAATCACTGAGCTGATTTTTATAAGCATCCCAACTCGTGGATTCATGCCCGTGCGTATTGAAAGAATCAGAAATCATCTGCATACTATCGACCCTAAACCGATAAGTTCTGTGGGTGCCGTTGTTTTGCCGTTGCCGTTGCCGTTGCCGTTGCCGTTGCCTTTGTCTTGCCTTTGTCTATTGTGCCGCGACTCGTATTAACATAGGGCTTATTCAGGAGCATATTTGCCCCACCAAGGAACAATCCAAGGAAAAATAACCCATGACTGGTGAACTTGGTTACTCTTTGCCTCCGGCCATCCGCCGAATCTCCACAAATTTCCGGTTAGTGGGTTGGGTCGGTCTTTGGGTTCAAGTGGTCATCGGCGTGATTTCTAGCCTGCTGTTTATTGTCAACGCCCTAGAGCCCAATACCAGCCTTTCTAATGCTGGCGCTGACTTGTTTCAGTCGCTCGGCGTTTTATTTATTTTTGTCAGTGCGTTTTGGGGCTTTCGCTATGTTCGCCTTGGTCGTAAGCTGCGCACCAGCAACCCTGATCTGCGCCCCAAGCCCAAAGACGCTGTCCGAGCAGTTCGCCTCGGTATTTTGATCAGTATGCTGGGCATGTTCTTGACTATTATTGGGGCCGAAGCGATGGTTGCGACCCTGTGGCTGCGAGCCCTGCGGCAGGTGGCCACCTTTGGCGGTATATCGCAAGACAGCTCAGCGTTTATCAATGCTGCTGATGTTGCTGTCGTTTTTTCTGTCATCAATACAATGTTTGCCCACTTTATCGGCTTGAGTGCTTCACTCTGGCTACAGTATGTGGTGGATCGTCAATAGCCCAGTGTCTTGCCTAGCGATCACACTTGTCTAGCGATCACACTGGTCTAGCGATCACATTAGGCTAGCGGTCAAAACCGTGCGCCGGTTGCAGCAGAAATTCCACTTCTGCTGGTGTGCTTTGTCTGCCCAAAATTTCATTGCGGTGGGGAAAGCGGCCAAAACGCTCAATCACGTCTCGGTGGCGAATGGCATAGTCCAAGCCCCCTTTCAGCCCTTCATCGAGATCAGGAATCGCTTGAATCAATCCTTCCATCAGCTCAACGCATCGATTTTGGTCAGCCATGATTTCACTATGCTCAAACGGCACGTATACAAAAAAGCGATGGGCTGCCATCAGCCGGTGATCAGCGCCTGTATCGACCAGATGCTTTGCCACATGCAAGGCTTGCCCATCAGTGGCAAAGCTGCGGGGCGAGCCGCGAAACAGATTGCGAGGAAACTGATCGAGCAGTAGCAGAAGCGCAACAGCGCTCAGCGGTGTATTTTGCCAAGCGGTATATTCTCCAGCCGCTGCTTTTTCATAATCGCTGAAAAAGTGCTGACGAATTTGAGCGTCGAAATCAGCGCTTTTGAGAAACCAAGCTTTGCGATAGTGGCCATAGTCTGTGTCCGCTGGTGAACCAAACCAAAAGTTGAGAATCGCTTCGACTCGGCCATAGCTAGAATCAGCGGGCGATGGGGGCATGGTTGGCAGTAACGAGCGATGGATAAGATGGATAAATTGAGGAAAGCAATGTTCCTAATATGATGAGAATGAGGTTTCCTTACCCATTGTCAACCCATTGTCAATTCTAACCCATTGCTTATGTCTGCTCTGCCTATTATTTTGGCGATCGCGCTCATCTTGGCTGTAGTGAGTTGGCTCACAGGCTATCGCCTGCCCATACAGCTTCCCAA
The DNA here is from genome assembly GCA_012033015.1 of Phormidesmis sp. RL_2_1. Lineage (GTDB taxonomy): Bacteria > Cyanobacteriota > Cyanobacteriia > Phormidesmidales > Phormidesmidaceae > Phormidesmis. The sequence goes on along the minus strand of JAAUPS010000096.1, from coordinate 9,266 downwards.
GCAGCGAACGGCAGGCAAAGGCCCACCTCGCATCCAGCGTCAGCGGGGGGTCTCCGGCCGCACCCGTAAAAAGCTCTTGGCCCTAGTGGGTGGTAATGCTGCCGTTGCTCAACGGCTAGTGCGCGATGTCAGCAGCCGTAACCCAGGTCGCACCGAGCAGTGGTGCTGGGAAAAAGCCATTTACGATATTGAGCGCGATCGCAGAGCCTGATCCTTCAGTCCGCTACCTGGAAATCTACTACTGCATAAATCTACTACTGCATAAATCTACTACTGCATAAATCTACTACTGCATAAATCTACTACTGCATAAATCATTGCAGCGCTCACACCGCAGATATTCTCTACACAGATTTTGCAAACACATTACAAATTCTTAACAAGACAATTTAATTAATCACGATACGGTTGTGTAACAGTTGGTAAACTGACACTGCGTATACTCACGGGCACAGGCCCCTATGGTTCTCTGTAACCCATAACTGGCCCCTACAGCGGCTTGTAGGCCGAAAGCCAACTCTGCCGAAAGCCAACGCTACAGAAGGCAAAAACCTAAACCTTCAACCTAGACTTTCAATAAAGTGCCGGGAAAAATGAAGCTGGCATGACTGTTGCCATCATCCCATCTACAAACTACTACTGAGGATTTGTAACCATAATGACGCAATCGAAGCGGGCGCTAATCACAGGTATTACAGGACAGGACGGTTCGTACCTATCAGAGCTGCTGCTCGAAAAAGGCTACGAAGTTCATGGCGTTATTCGTCGTACCTCTACATTTAATACCGACCGCATCGACCACATTTATGTCGATCCTCACAGGGAAGATGCCAAGCTCTTTTTGCACTACGGCGATCTCAACGATGGCACCATGCTGCGTCGCATAGTTGAGCAGGTAAAGCCTCAAGAAGTCTACAACCTAGGCGCTCAGTCCCACGTCCGCGTCAGTTTTGACTCACCCGAATACACCGTCGATACGGTCGCCATGGGTGCACTGCGCTTACTAGAAGCTATTCGTGACTATCAGCAGCGTACGGGCGATCAGGTGCGTTTTTATCAAGCGGGCTCTTCCGAAATGTTCGGCAAGGTGCAACACGTTCCGCAATCAGAAGAAACGCCTTTTTACCCACGCAGTCCTTACTCTTGTGCCAAGGTGTACGCTCACTGGCAAGTGATCAACTACCGTGAGTCGTACGATATGTTCGCCACCAACGGCATTTTGTTCAACCATGAGTCGCCTCGTCGAGGTGAAACCTTCGTCACCCGCAAAATCACGCGCGCCCTGGCCCAAATCGTTGCAGGTCAGCAAGATAAGCTCTACTTAGGCAATTTGGATGCAAAGCGGGACTGGGGCTATGCCAAAGACTATGTCAGAGCGATGTGGCTGATGCTGCAGCAAGATAAACCCGGTGACTTTGTTGTAGCTACTGGCGAAACATATTCCATTCGTGAATTTTTAGATGTGGCCTTCAACTATGTTGGCCTCGACTGGCACGATTATGTGGCCTTCGATGCGCGATATCTACGGCCTGCAGAGGTGGATTTGCTGATTGGCGATCCGACCAAAGCTAAAAAAGAGCTGGGCTGGGAACCTGAAGTCAGCTTTGAAGGACTAGTCAAGCTGATGGTAGATGCAGATTTAGAGGCCATTGGCCAAAAGCCCGTAGGTGCGACTGGCAGTGATGCTGATATTGCCACAGTACGCAGACAAGTGATGGGTTCTGTTGCATAGTATCTGGGGACGGAATCAACGTAATATCTACAGCAGATATTTGCTGTTACAGATATCTGCTGTAGATATCTGTAACGGTTACTGATGATGGATATCTGTGACGTAGCATCTACTCTCGAGCGAGATGGCCCTCAATCACACAGGCAGAGTAATGAGGTTATGGAATTAGCAAATAAGAAAATTTTGGTCACCGGCGGTGCTGGTTTTTTGGGTAAGCAGGTGGTTGCCGAGCTGATCAAAGCGGGCGCTCAGCCTGACGATATTTTAGTGACGCGATCGCGCGACTACGACCTGACCAAAATGGACGCTTGTCAGCGCGCCGTACAAGGTCAAGACATTATCATTCACCTAGCAGCCCACGTCGGTGGAATCGGGCTCAATCGTGAGAAACCGGCAGAGCTGTTTTATGACAACCTGATGATGGGCACCCAGCTTATTCACGCCGCTTACCAAGCAGGCACTGAAAAGTTTGTTTGTGTTGGCACGATTTGCGCCTATCCCAAATTTACCCCGGTACCCTTCAAAGAAGATGACCTTTGGATCGGCTACCCCGAAGAGACCAATGCGCCTTACGGCATCGCCAAAAAAGCCTTGCTAGTGCAACTCGAAGCCTATCGTCAGCAGTATGGCTTTGACGGCATTTACCTGCTGCCGGTCAATCTTTACGGCCCTGAAGATAACTTCGATCCGCGCAGTTCTCATGTGATTCCTGCCTTAATTCACAAAGTTCACGAAGCGCAAATGCGCGGCGACAAAGAACTCCCCGTGTGGGGTGATGGCAGCCCAACCCGTGAGTTTTTGTACGCCGCCGATGCCGCCCGCGGCATTGTCATGGCCACCCAGCACTATTCCGATGCCGCTCCGGTAAATTTAGGCACCAATTTGGAGATTGCGATCCGCGATTTGGCAGAGCTGATTTGTGAGGTGATGGGTTTTGAAGGTAAGCTTGTGTGGCAAACTGACCAACCTAACGGCCAGCCACGTCGCTGTTTAGATACCAGCAGGGCAAAGCAAGCCTTTGGCTTTGAAGCAAAAACTGACTTCCGTGAAGGGCTTAAAAATACGGTTGAGTGGTATCGCCAAAATGCGGTTTTGCAGCCTGCCTAGGTGACCCGTTTGTTGGCCATTACCCGTTGAATGATCATTTTGCTCATTCAGTGATGACAGCGTAATCACCCTGTCTTAATCGTTATGATCTATAGCCTGTACCGGATGCATTCGGTACAGGCTACTCACTTGGCCCGTTGTCCTGCAAAGGTTTCACCAAAATATCTGCACTCTAGCCAAGTGAGAAACGCTATATGGTGGCGTGCAGATGCATTCGTACGTCACAATTCGTACGCCACCATAGATCAGTTCATTGCAAAGATGAGGGGAGGGGGCCTGTAATGTGGTGCTCAGCTCAAGTAAGAAACGCTATTTTGAGGGAAATCAGTCCTCAATCCTTCTATAATTAGGGCGCAGCGGATTAATAGCAGATGCCGAGAGGGCATAGAGGCTGTGTATTTGCTGCGCTGACAGCTTATGTAGGGTTTGGCTAAAGCGCATGGCAGAAGAAAAGACGTCGAAAGGAACCACTCAGAAGGCTGAAAAGCCGCCCAAGGTTGAAGATAAGCCCTTCACCGAGTTTATGGAGCAGCACTATTTGCCTAGCCTCAAAGCGGCGATGGCAAAAGCAGGTATTGATGACCTCACGCTAGAATTTGCTAAGCGCAAAATCGAAGTGATGGGTCAAAATGACAGCGAGCCATATTGGCAAGTGCAGGGCTCATGGTACGAGCCAACTGAAGGCCAGCATCGATTTAATATTGCCTTTATCGATGAAAACATCACGGGCCAAAAAATATTTACCCTTACGACCAATAGCGCCAAGCCCAGTACCATTGAGCAATTCATGGGCGATGAGCGTCGGATTACGCTCGATTTGATGGTGCTGTACACATTGCAGCGGTTAAACGGGCAAAAGTGGCTCACACGCAATTAAATCCAGTGCTAGCACACAAGTCAGTGCTAGCACTCCCAATAGATCGCTCAGAGTAGATTGTTCAGGGTAGATTGCTCAGGGTAGATTGCTCAGGGTAGATCGCTCAGGGTAGATCGCTCAGAGTAGATCGCTCAGACAAAAGGCTAATGCAAGAAATGCCGTGTCCCGGTAAAGGCCATGATCAGGCCCAATTCATTGGCTGCTTTGATCGAGTCTTGATCTCGAATGCTGCCGCCCGGTTGCACGATGGCCTTAATTCCAGCCGCAGCGGCTGTTCGCACAGAATCGTCGAAAGGGAAAAACCCATCGCTGGCAAGGGTTGCACCTTGAGCTTGCTCACCTGCTTGCTCTAGGGCAATTTTGACTGCACCCACTCGGTTCATTTGCCCTGCGCCAATGCCGAGGGTAGTGTTGTGGCGCACCACTAAAATTGCGTTGGACTTGACGTGCTTGACGACTCGCCAAGCAAATAGCATTTCACTGAGTTCTGTTTCGCTGGGTTTTCGGTCAGTTGGGATCGTCCATTGGCTAGGCTCTTCGCGTAGATCATCTGGGGCTTGACTCAAAAATCCCCCTGCGATCGCCCTGATTTCCTGATGAATTTCCTGACGGTTAGCCTGCTTCGATCCCGGCTCCCCATCTATGGTCAGATCTGGCAATATCAAAATCCGCAAATTCTTTTTTTGACTCAAAATTGCCTGGGCTCCGGCGCTACATCCGGGGGCCACGACACATTCTAAAAATGTACTCGTCAGTGCCCCTGCGGTGGCTTCATCAATCGGTTGGTTCAAGGCCACAATGCCCCCAAACGCTGAAGTACTATCAGCATCAAAGGCTTGCTGATAGGCCATCGCTAAAGAATCGCTCACAGAAACGCCGCAAGGGTTGGTATGTTTGAGGACGGCGGCAGCAGCGCGCTCATAACTGGGAAATTCGGCGATAATTCGCCGGGCTGCCTCTAAATCAAGCAAATTGTTGTAGCTGAGTGCTTTGCCTTGAAGCTGCTCAGCCGCTGCCCAACCTGTCGCTATGGCACCGCTTTGATACCAACCGGCGGATTGGTGAGGATTTTCGCCATAGCGCAGGGCTTGCTTAAGGCGACCGTTAATGGCGTAGTTCATGGGTAGCGCTGCCGATTCTTCAGCCTGCGCTGTCAGAGGTTGGGGCAAGTTCAGATCTTGCGCGAACTGACCTGTCAGCGCTTGCGCAATTGCACAGTCATAGTTTGCGGTATGCCAAAATGCCTGCTGGGCACAGGCTGCGCGAAATGCTAAGGGAGGGTTGCCTTGGTTGGCCTTGGAGACCGCTAAGTAGTCATCATATTGATGGGGATCGCACAGTATGGTCACATACTGATGATTTTTGGCGGCTGAGCGAATCATGGTTGGCCCGCCAATGTCAATGTTTTCAATTGCATCGGGCAAGCTGACGTCCGGCTTGGCAATGGTCTGCTCAAAGGGGTACAAGTTCACCACCACCAGATCAAAAGGGCGAATGTCATTATCAGCAAGGTCTTGCTGATCGCTGATGTGATCGGGACGAGCTAAGATGCCACCATGTATTTTAGGATGTAGGGTTTTTACCCGTCCGCCTAAAATTTCGGGTGAGCCAGTGTAGTCGGAAACTTTTATGACTGGAATACCAGCGCTTTCAAGTGCTTGGGCAGTACCGCCTGAGCTGACAATTTCAAAGTCAAGATCTTGAGACAGCGATCGCGCTAGTTCCACCAAACCAGTTTTATTTGAGACGCTCAGAAGGGCAAGACGAGACATGGGCTGCTTGAAAAGTAAGGGGGGCAAGCCATAAAGGATACCAAAAAAAGCTACAGCCAACTGAGCGCTATCAAGGAGTTGGGAAGCTTGCAACAGTTCTCTCCTATGATTGGGAGGTTGATTTTTTCATGAGGAAGGCCCGTGACTAGTAGTCAATACTTGAATGCGGTTGAGATCACGCCGCAGCCCCCTGCCGAGGCTGACAACAATCGGCTCATTGTGTTGCTTCACGGTTGGGGGGCCAATGCCCAAGATGTGGCCGGGCTTATTCAGGCAATTAATATGATCAGTGCGCCGACTCGTGCCCTTTTACCCGATGCGCCTTTTGAGCATGGCATGGTGCCAGGTGGCTTAGCTTGGTACGGCTTTCCGGCTAACTACGATTTTCGCAGACCTCATGATTTTGAGGCGCAAGCTGATTTGCAGCAGAGCCGTCAGCGGTTACGCGACTGGATGACATCGCTACCCGAAAAAACGGGCATTCCCCTAGAAAAAACGATTATGGGTGGCTTTTCTCAAGGTGCTGCCATGACCTTAGATGTTGGCCCGCAGCTACCGTTGGCGGCGATGCTTGTCTTGAGCGGCTATAGCCATGCGCCCATCACAGCCTGTATCACACCGCGCCCGGTACTACTCATCCATGGTCATCAAGATCCGGTAGTCCCACTGGCTAAAGCACTAGAGACCAAAGTACAACTGGAGCGCCAGGGTTTGCCAGTGACTTACAAGACCTTCGATATGGGACATGAGGTTTCTTTAGAGGCGCTAAAAGTGGCCAGCGAGTTTTGTACAAGTGTGGTGTAGTAAGTGTGGTGTAGTTAAGTGCGGTGTAGTTAAGTGTGGCCTAGTATCTAAGGGTTTTAGTTGGTTTGATCCGCTTTTGTGAATAAAACGTTTTGATTTGTTTAGCTCTCTAACGTTTCGCCTATTGCAGGTAGCGATAAATTCGGTAACACTTAAGCTTAAGGGCAGCCATCATAATGTTCTGCTGGTTAAGCCAATCCAACTAAGCCAAGCCAGCTAAGCCAAGCCAGCTAAGCCAAGCCAGCTAAGCCAAGCCAGCTAAACAGAGTGAAGCAGAATACCTTTCTAAGGTTGCCTTTGGATGTTCTGAGTCGTCTTTTGAAGTTGTCACTGAAAAATAGGTAATGGGCCATGCCATCAGCAAAACATCGTGAGTCGGGCTCTGATTTGACGTCCGGGCCAAGTTCTACGCATATTTCACCCCAAGAAATTGCCAATATGACGCCAGAGGATGTCTCTCAGCTTGCTCAGCGCTTAGAACAAGACGAATACGCCAATGCTTTTGAAGGTTTGCAAGACTGGCATCGGCTCAGGGCTGTTGCCTTTCAGCGATCTGAGTTGGTCGAACCGTACATACACTTACTCGATTTGGAAGCATTTGACGAATCTTAAGCGCGCCAAAAATGGATCACTCAAGATGAAGCACCCAAGATGGCGCAACCGCATTGGGCCATGAAAGTTCTGATCGGCCTTACCGGGGGAATTGCTGCCTATAAAGTATGCGAAGTCGTCTCCACACTAGCTAAAGCTGAGGTAGCTGTGCGTGTCATTATGACCGAGCAGGCCCAAGGCTTTGTTGCTGCGGTGACGTTTGCGGCCCTCTCTCGCCATCCGGTGTATACCGATAGTGACTTTTGGTCAGCGCAGCAGCGTCTATCTTCTTTTTCGCAATCCTATCAGCCTTTGCATATTGCTTTAGGTGAGTGGGCCGATGTTTTTTTGATTGCACCCTTGTCAGCTAATACACTCGGTAAGTTAGCCCATGGACTAGCCGATAATTTGCTGACCAATACTGTGCTGGCTTCTGTGTGTCCGGTGCTGTTAGCCCCAGCGATGAATACCGATATGTGGCAACAGGCTGTGGTGCAGCGAAATTGGCAGCGGCTATTGGCCGATGCTCGGTATCATGCGGTAGGGCCAGGGGCCGGAAGATTGGCGTGCGATCGCATCGGCACAGGCCGCATGGCTGAACCTGCAGAGATCGTGACTCACATCACATCTTTACATCACACCCACGGGCATCGAGATCTTACCAGCAAGCATCTCCTTATCAGTACTGGCAGCACGCAAGAGTATATGGACTCAGTGCGATTTATCGGTAATCCGGCAACAGGACGTATGGGTATTGCGTTGGCAATGGCGGCTCAGCACCGAGGGGCAAAGGTGACCCTAATACATGGCCCACTTTACCCCGAGCTAGCACAGACCCTGCCTGCTAGCATTCAGCCGATTGCCGTTACCACAGCAGCGGAAATGGAGCAGGCAATGCTCAGCCACTTGCCCCAAGCCGATTGGGTCATCATGGCAGCAGCAGTGGCTGACATGCGCCCAGCTTACACAGCCTCTGGCAAGCTGCCTAAAAAAGATTTACCCAGCCTACTGCCGCTAGAATCTGTACCTGATATTGTGGCTCAGCTTTCAGCTCGTAAAACCGCTCAGCAAAAGATTGTCGGCTTTGCTGCGCAAACCGGTGAGATAGTTGCTCCGGCGATCGCAAAACTCAAGCGCAAGCAGCTAGATGTGATTGTGGCCAACCCGGTCGATCACCCTAACAGCGGCTTTGGCAGCCTAGAGAATGAAGCTGTGATAATAGCAGCAGATGGCCAACAACAGCGAGTCACGCAGACAAGTAAGCTGCTACTGGCCCATCAACTCTATGATTTTTTGTGCTCTAGCTTTAGCTAGCTAAAAGCAACGACTATTGACCTTGGGGCGCACTTTCAGGGGTGGCTGGCGGTGCACTTTGTTGAATAGCGTTAATCGTTTCTGAATCAGGCAACAGCCTAATTTGGTTGAGAAGTTCATCGTCGCTATTTTGCATTTCTATCAGCATTGCTTCCAATGGCAGCACGCCTATACTGACAGCAGCTCGCGCTTCGGGGTTACGCGCTTCTAGATCACTCAAAAGAGCATCCAAGTCAGCCCGTGAGAAAACATCGGGAAAATGGTCTCGCCATTCGCTTGCTCTACAGGAGCGAGTGAGCCATCTTCGAAGCGTGCAAAAAATAGCGGCACACCACCTTGATAACCACTGTTTAGCTCAGCGGCTTGGGCAGCTTCAGCTTCTTCGGGTACATACACGAGCTGTAAGGGCCGCTCGCTGTTGGACTGTGATTCTTGATAGAGGGTTTGCAAATTGGTGATGCCGATTTCCGCTTCGGGGGCAAATTCAGGATTAGCTGCATTAGCGCGACTCAAGAAAGTCTCGGCGTCCTGTTCTGTCATAAACACATAAAGGCTGGGCTGGGCCAATCTTCCTTCTTCTTGTGCATTAGAAATGAGGATCAGACCCTCATCATTGCCAATGACAAAAACGGGTACGCTAGCAAGCTTTTGAGCAACCTGCTCTTGCGTTAGCGCTAGTGCCGGATTGACGGCTGCAACACCGATGGTGCTAGCACTAAAAGCTGCTATAGCTAACGTTTTGGCCATAGTTTGACGGATAAAAGATGGCATAGATCCTCCTGATTTTGCACATTCTGCCCATCTATGATGCGTGAAGTGCTTCGTCATACTCAACTGACAAGGGACAATTAATAAACTGACATGATAATTGTAAGACGCTCCATATTCAGCTATGGATCTATAGCTTCTGTCGAGTGAGTTAGCACAATAGTAATCGCTAGAAACCTTGACTAGCAGAGGCTAACTCACCAAGACAGCGGTGAGACCCTGCGTCGTCGTACGGCGCTAGCGGTGAGACCCTGCGTCGTCGTACGGCGCTAAGGAATGCTCACCAAGACAAGGAATGCTC
>JAAUPS010000309.1 GCA_012033015.1 Phormidesmis sp. RL_2_1 | reverse complement strand
GCTGGTGCCGACGCTGAGCGTTTTTTTGGTCAATGCGATCGCCCTCTATCCCTTCTACCAAGCTTCAAAAACAGCTACAGTCTCAGATCAGCGATCAGGACAAACTAATCGATCAAACCTATACCACCATTCACAACGGCCCCCTACAGTTAATTGCCAGAATGCTAAGTGCTTGGGAAGACGATCAACCCGTCTCGGCTGAAATGCGATCTCAGCTCGAAAAAGTTAACCGCGAGCTGCGCGGCATTCGAGAGATTTTGCAAGAAGAAATGCGATCGCCCAGCGAAAAACTTGTCATGATGGGCGAGCAATCTGTAGACCTGCAAATGCCCCTACATACCGTCCTCTACGAAACCTATAGCAACACCCTCAAGCGCTATGCCAGCTTCTTTGAACCAATCAACAAAATCAGAAGCTTCGACCCCATGGCCGATGGTCAGCTTACCGCAAGGGAAAAAAGAGCGATCGGGAGATTTTTAGAAGAATCTTTGACCAACATTTGCAAGTATGCAGAAAAAACCACAATGATCACCGTCACCAGTCAAAGAACAGAAGATTACAACATTATTAAAATTATTGATAACGGAGAAGGGCTATCGTCTCTCGCTGCGCATGAAGGCTTTGGCACGCAGCAAGCCACCCGGCTAGCCAGACAGCTAGGCGGCAAATTTGAGCGCACGTCCGTTCAACCCCAAGGCACCTGCTGTGAACTCTGCTGGCCCGTGCAACGACCGACTTGGCAAACGTGGGGTAGATGACGCTGTACCGATCAGAGCGATAGATTGCGTAACCATTTGCTTACTTAGCATAAATTTTCTGAGATTTCTTTAAAACTTGCAGAAACCTATCTTTTTTTCCGCCAGCAATGCCGTAACAATAGAACAAACAAAAGTGTTGAGGTTTGCCCCATGACTGTCCCCAGGTTAATAGTTGCTGCAATAACAGTCGCAGGCGCGACCACACTAAGTACCACCGTAACGTTGCTCAGTATTCAGCCAAGACTGACCGCAGCAACACCTGTTAAAGTAACGGCCATCCATCCATCTACAGCTAACAAAGCCTTCCGCCCCCCCAATAACCCTAGAAGAAGAAGCGGCTACCGCACCACTACGGGCACTCGGCAAGGCAGTTGCGTGGGTGATTCCGAAACGGCCTTTACCATTCTTGGCCCCAGCGAAACAATGGGGCTCACCGCTTCAACCCGTCCTAGCTTTGCATGGTACTTACCCCCTTCTGAAACCGCTTATCCGGTTCAGTTTCGTCTGCTAGCACCCAACGAAAGAGGCATCCCGGCTCCCATTTACACCACAGATCTTGACTACGCAGATGGATTCAATACCTATCAACTGCCTGCTGAAGCTGCTGCGTTATCCCCAGGCATAGAATATCGCTGGCAAATAGTCGTCGTTTGCGATGCAGGCTATCTTTCTCGTTCGCTCAATCAAGAGCGTTCCTTTGAATTGGTCTCTCCTTCTACCGAGTTGCAGCAATCTTTAGCAACTGCGACGACCGCAGCAGAGCAGGCATTAGCCTATGGAGAGAATGGAGTTTGGTATGATGCGATCGCTCAAGTTGCCCAGGCCAACACGTCACAATCTATCGCTGTCCGTCAAGCGTTGCTCGCAGCTCTGGCCGAAATAGAATCGGAAGATGAACTGTTCCAAGCAGATCTCTTACAACTGTCAGCTCAGTAGCTACTCCAAGTACTGATCTGACAGTTGTCTAAATTTGACCTTATGCTGCGCCTCTTTTAAAAACTGAACGCATGTATGATCAACAAGCTGACCAGCATCTTATACTTTGTTTAAGATGCTAATTGTTTAAGATGCTAAGTAGGCGGCCATAAACAAACATAGTCAATTAGGTTGTGAGTAGAGGTGACCTGATGAGCCGCTGTGAGGTTTGTTCTTGGTGCTGCTGAGTACCCACCAAAGACCAGTTATAGCAAAGTAAGGATGCATTCTTACTTTGCTATAACAGCGTTTGATCCGCAGCGGGCGAGAGCGTTACTTTCAGATGGGTAGATGACATAGCAGAGCACTATAATGATGACTCCTGCTATCAATCGTTTTGGCTGCGTTTAATTTCGTCCACCTACTTACAGCCAGTTTCCAATCAAAGTAAACGGTGCCCATCGGTAGGGATGCTGCTCAACAAAATCATCAGAGCGAATCATTGAAATTTGTGCCTGCCGCAGCGCCTCTGCCTTGGTCATATCTGGTGATTGCAGATTGTCATAAAACTGGCTAATCAAATCAGCCGAAGAACTATCGCTCACAGACCATAGCGTGGCGATCGCACTTCTCACACCCGCTCGAATAGCCACACCTGCCAATCCCAACGTCGATCGATTATCTCCAATCGCCGTTTCGCAAGCCGTCAGCGTCAGCAGCTCAATCGGCTCACGCGTGGGGCCACTTACCTCTCGAATCAGTGCATCCAGATCACTAATCGTTAGCGTCTCATTAAAGTCACCCGCCTCGCTTTTGGCTCCAGCCACAAGATAGTTATCGGTCGGGTCAAATCCAAACGTACCATGCGTTGCCATATGCAAAATGCGATAGTCCTTTTCTGCCAACGCAGCCTTGAGCGCCGATACTGAAAAGGCCTCATTCAAAAGCACCTTGCTATCAGGGAGTTTAGCCGCTACAGATACCAGCTCATCAGCCACAGCAGGCAACCCATTAAACGGTCTCCCTTCCACTTCCGGCCGCTCACTCACACCCATCAGCAGTGCACTCAGTGTCGTCGGGCGAGAAATTTTCTTCGGATCTGTGAGTGTCAAACTAGGTGTGGTGGCAATCGCAAATTTCTCGATCAAGTATTGCTGACCGTCATATAGCGCCGCCATCGGCACACTGCGCAGCAATCCATCATTCACAAATACCAGCGTTTTCACATCCGCTAAGTCAGCTTCAAACGGCTTAATCAACCAGTCATAAAGCTGCTGAGACGGTGCATACTGATACTCTGAAATGTACTGGCTCCCTCCCAACTCTAAAGTATCTCTAAATGCCTTAATTGTTTGTTCTACTGCCTGTGAGTTCACAGGTGTTTGGACGACCTTTTTACTCCCATCAGGCAGGCTGACAATCACAGCCAACTGCTGAAACTCATCATCTGGCTGCGGGCTATTTTGTTGGGTTGATAGCGAACCCTCCGCATCCAAAATGGCTGTACTCAATACAGCAGTGGCTTGGCTATCACCCACCGCGTCTACCCGCGTGGCAACTGGGGCAATCACACAGTCATTCGCAAAATAACTCTGTAGCTCCGCCACCTTGAGGGAATCCAATGTTTCAAGGGTTGTATCTAGCTCGGCAAATGCCTGTTCTCCTTTTCGCAGCGTCACCGCTGATGGGACAGCTTGCAAATTGAGCTGAGCGTATTGACGATAAATCGGCTCTACCGTATCGCGAAAGTCAAACTGCAAATCTCGATTGGCATTGAGAATATCACTGCGGATTTGGCTTAATAAATTGACCGCTTGCTGGTAAGACTGTGCGGCATCGGTTAAGTTGCCCTGCTCTCTAAGAATTCGGCCCATCTGCCAATCTAATAAATACAGGCTATCTTGGCCTGCTAACCCTTGATCGGCAGCTAGGCGAGCCTGCTGCGTTTTCTCTAGCGCCAACTCATAGCGACCTGCACGTTCATCTATATTGCCAAGCTTGCCTAAAGCAAAAGAAACAATCCGTGGGTTATCTAATATTTCTCCAATCCTCAAGGCTTGCTTCAAAAGGTCAACAGCGGTGGATTCTACCGTTTGGCTCGGCGGCGTTGTGTTCAGTACCGTTTGCAACTCTCTCACACTCAGTGGCTCTAAAAAGTCTGCTAGCTTGATTGCAGCAAAAGCTTTTGCCTGAGAGTCAGGCAACTGACCGAGGGTCTCCGCCGCGATCTGCCACTGTTGCTCTGCGGCGCTCTGATTGTTGGCTCGCTCATGAGCAGGAATTAGACTGAGAAGCGCTTGCATCTGAGCGGTTGCTGACTGCTGAGAACGGGCCAGCTGATAACTTGCTTGAAAATGCTCAATCGCCTTGGAATTGTAATCATCAGCCGTCGTCCGAAACGTAGCTGCCGCGCCATCACCTCTGGCTTCAGCCGCACTAGCCCGGCGATAGTTCACCTGGGCCGAACTCACAGATGTACTCCCCAAGCTACTTAGCAAAGCGCTTTCTAGATCCACTTCACCCGAAAGACGGCTAATTTCCAGTCCGCGCTCTATTAGTCTTAAAGCTGTTTCGGTATCACCACTCAATCGATAGGCTTCGCCCAGACTTCCCAATGCGGCAATTTGCCCTACCGCATCTTCTTCTGCTTCCGCAATTTGCAAAGCGCTACCTATCTGGCAGGTGCGATCATCTGGGTCAAAGTCTGTTCCTTGGGCACCGGTTCTGACCTCTATACCGCCTACTGTTGTGCTATTTTCATCAGCTTCGGTGCCACACAGAAGTGCGATCGCCCTTCTATGCTGACCCAATCGACTGTACGCTTGTGCCTGTTCACTCAGCAATCGTCCCAGCTTGGGTCCGTTGCCTAATGTTTGAGTGGTTGCGATCGCCCGCTCCCAATAGTCAAGTTCAGTGGATGTCTGTCCCATCTGCTGATAGGCTCGTGCTAAGTTCTCACTAACAATCGCCAATGCCGGTAGGTCTTGTGTAGTTTCGTACACCGTATAGGCTGAAAGCCAAGGCTCAATAGCACCCGAAAAATTGCCAGCCTCATATTGGTTGACACCTGTTTGTACCAACTGCTGAGAGTCGTTTGCCTTTGCAACAAACTGGGGCTGGTTCGAAAAGAGCCCTAGGCAGACAGTTAATAGTAGAGTCAATCCACACAGCCAAGTAAACGTATGGCGAGCACGGAACCTGAAGCGAGGGCGGCGCATGAAAGGAACTCCGAAAGAAAATCAATTGCTAATCACACTATCAGACCCCTTGAGGAATCAACCCTCTCATTGCTATATTTCAAGCTTTGAACGTAAAACTATGATTATCTTTAAACGATTTTCACCTCTTTACGATTTTCACCTCTTTGCCGATCAGAACCCAAGCATCACAGCCGATTGTTCAATAACTGAAGCATAATGCTTGAACAAAATTTGAGGGTCATGCCCTGTTTGCTCTGCTACTGCCAATGGATTCGCTCCCTTTGCTAAGGCATGGCTAATCGCAGTGTGCCTAGTTGCGTAGGGTTTTCGATATTCAATCTCTAGCTTTTCTAAAACCTTCTGCCACGCCCGTCGCCGAAAGCCTCGGTCATTAATCTCCTCTCCTTTAGGGGCTGGAAAAATAAAATCATTGGGCTGACAGGCATCGTTTTTTCGATTGACTAGCATAGGAGTTACGCATTGACAGAGCAGGCAGATTATGGGTGGTAAAATAGATCACATCCTCTTAGCCTTCTGGTCAGCATGCGCCAGCGCTCGAAACCGTCTACAGCCCAGTGCAATAGCGCTCTATACACCTTATTCCTACTCGCTGAGCCTAAATACGTCAGTTGCGTACGGCTCTCAGAAATCTTGGCAGAGGTGA
>JAAUPS010000009.1:37350-53527 GCA_012033015.1 Phormidesmis sp. RL_2_1 | reverse complement strand
GCTGTCTTGGTGAGCATTCCTTAGCGCCGTACGACGACGCAGGGTCTCACCGCTGTCTTGGTGAGTGAGCTGCTGCTAGTCAAGGCTTCTAGCGTTGGCGTAGCCTCTCCGAGGAAAATGACTATTGTCCTAACTCACTCGACAGAGGCTATAAAAGGTTGCTCACAACAACATTGCAAAATCTGTTACTCTTAAACATTTATCAGTGAGAAGCTGCTCTAAAATAGAAACCTTAAGTGTTTTGTTTGTTCGGCGACCTCTCTGAGTTCTGCAAGGTATCATCAGGCTTTCCCAATTCGGGATTTGCCCTAAAGCTTCTTGTATTACTCTGATAAGTTCTGAGGTTCTCCCAAGAGATAACCTTCAAAAATAGAAGGCATCTATAGAATAGAACGCTCAACTGAAGAGAATTCAATGGCCCAATTCAAGCGGCCAAATTCAATAGCCAGAGGCTTTTTTACTTTCCTCCCAAGCTATGCCATAGGTCACGCTCGGCCAGCACAACCGTCCACCTATTAAAGCCATTTCCTATTACTGTGATGAAAAACTTCTTTAGCAGCCTGTTCAGCCTGTTCTCTAGTCCTTGGTGGGTCAAAATAACCACAGCAGAGCCCCACTGCATTTATTACTTTGGTCCATTTGACAGCGAAGCAGAAGCCTTAGAGGCAAAACCTGGCTACATAGAAGATCTGCAAAAAGAGGGTGCGCAGCAAATTCAGACCGTTATCCAAAATATCGCAGAGCCTACAGAACTCACCATTGAGATGGAATCACCCATGGCTTCCTCAGTGGTAATGACGGCTTAGTCTACGGCTTAGTCTCTAGATTGAGCACTGCATTGAGCACTTCAACGCTGGTAATATTGCCGCCTCGATATTTGGGCTCTTCGTGACTGGCTTTTGGCCATCGCCTCTCATGCAACACCCCTGATTATCCTCCCTGATGATCAGGGGTGTTACATAGGAGCCCTTTTCCATGGCCTCACTTAGTCACTTAAGCACCGTAAAGTTGGGCCGCCATCTGTATTGAGCAAAGTCTAGTTTTCCTTTTATAAAGGTGATCCCTTCCCTTTCCAGCAAAAGCTGTTGTAAATCGTCGTTTCCATCTCTCAAAGAAGATCGAGATACTTCACCCTTCGCATTAATGACTCGATGCCAAGGAATATCTGTATTTGGGCTGAGGCGATATAGGGCATAACCAACCACTCTAGGTTTACCGATGAGCCCAGCTAAATCTGCTACTTGACCGTAGGTTGCAACTTTTCCATAGGGAATGAGCCTCACAACATCGTAAATTTTGGGATAGCAAGACATGACAGGTTGAGGTATGCCCGTTTGATAATAGTTTGGTAATAGATATTTGATAATCGATGACGGTCTTATCATTAGAGCCCACCGAAATCTACGCCGGAGCCTATGGCTGAGACTGATTAAACTCTCCCATGCTAAAGCAGTGGGGGCATTTCAGCACCATGAGCGATCGCGCTGCTACGGCCACAGATTGCTGGCGTTGATAGCTCTGTCCATTTTCTACAAATCCTGTCGTTTCTTTCGTATCGATCAAAACCTGCCACTCCTGATTTTCAATCGATTCGGGAATAGCAAAGCTGATGGGATCAGATGAAGGGTTAAAGAACAGTAAAAAGCTATCGTCAAAAATGCGCTCCCCACGGCTATTGAGGTTAGGAATTTCAGCCCCGTTGAGAAAGATACTGATGGCTTGGGTAGCGCTATCACCCCATTCGCGATCATCGATAGTCGTTCCCTCCGGGTGAAACCAGCCAATATCGACGACGCCCGATCCATGAATTTCTCGACCAAAGAACCATTGGTGACGACTAAAAATAGGATGGGATCGGCGAAACTCAATCAAGTGCTGAGCAAACCTTAAAAGCCCCTGATTGGCCTCTGTAAGTGTCCAGTCAAACCAAGACAGTTCGCTGTCTTGGCAATAAGTATTATTGTTGCCTTGGGTAGAGCGGCCCATCTCGTCACCCCCTAGCAGCATCGGAACACCTTGAGATAGCATCAGCGTGGTGAGAAAATTGCGCCGCTGCTGTGCTCGCAAAGCCAATATTTGAGGATTGTCAGTCTCCCCTTCTACCCCACAATTCCAAGAACGGTTGTAGCTTTCGCCATCTCGGTTACCTTCGCCATTGGCTTCATTATGCTTTTCGTTATAGCTAACCAGATCATTTAGCGTGAAACCATCGTGAGCCGTAATAAAGTTGATGCTGGCATGGGGCAAGCGCCCGTTATCTTGATATAGATCAGAGCTGCCTGTAAAGCGAAATGCAAAGTCGCCCAGACTGTACTGCTCGCCGCGCCAAAAGTCTCGAATGGTATCGCGATACTTTCCATTCCATTCCGACCACAGCAAGGGAAAATTACCAACTTGATAGCCACCTTCACCCAAGTCCCAAGGTTCGGCAATCAGCTTAGTGGTCGAAAGTACAGGATCTTGATGAATAATATCGAAAAAGGATGAGAGCCGATCGACTTCGTACAGCTCACGGGCAAGTGCAGAGGCCAAATCAAAGCGAAAGCCATCCACATGCATTTCCTCAACCCAATAGCGCAGGCTATCCATGATGAGTTTCAGCACTTGAGGATGCCGCACATTCAGCGAGTTTCCACACCCGGTAAAGTCCATGTAGTAGCGCGGCGCAGTCTCCACCAATCGGTAGTAAGCTGCGTTATCAATACCTCTGAGCGAAAAGGTCGGGCCTAGGTGATTGCCCTCACCTGTATGGTTGTAAACGACATCCAAAATGACCTCAATGCCTGCTTGGTGTAAGGCTTTGACCATTTGCTTAAATTCCCGCACCTGCTGGCCACGCTGTTGTCCGTTAGGGCCTGAAGCACTGTAGCCAGCGTGGGGCGCAAAGTAGCCCAAAGAGTCGTAACCCCAATAGTTGTGTAGCCCAGTGGTGATCAAATGCCCAGGATGAACATCATAGTGGTGGATAGGCAACAGTTCTACCGCTGTGATGCCGAGCTGTTTGAGGTGGTTAATGGCGGCTGGATGGGCCATCCCCGCATAGGTACCCTGCAGTTCAGGCGGGATGTCGGGATGCTGTTGGGTAAAGCCACGAACATGCACTTCATAAATAATCGTGCGATCCCAAGATGTATCTAGACAGATGTCTCCTTGCCAGTCAAAACTAGGATCGATCACAACTGACTTGGGCATGTGGGCTGCGCTGTCGGCATCAGAAAAGGCTAGGTCGCGATCGCGATCGCCAAAGTGATCCATGGGAAAGCTAAACAGCTCAGGGCCAAAGCGAATATCGCCCGTAATAGCTTTCGCGTAAGGATCAATGAGCAGCTTATGTGGGTTAAACCTATGACCTGCCTTGGGATCGTAAGGTCCTTCCACCCGAAAACCATAGCGCTGCTGAGGCCCTATCCCTGGCAAAAAGCCATGCCACACATAGTTAGTGACCTTAGGTAAACGCACCTGAGTTTCACCACCGTTTTCATCAAAAAGACAAAGGATAACGCCAGTGGCATTCTCAGAAAATAATGCAAAGTTGGTACCCTCGCCCTCCCACGTTGCACCTAATGGGTGGGATCGCCCTGGCCAAATTTCTACCGTCATAGGTGTTGTGATTGACATTAATTAGCTATAAGACTATCAACATTTCTCGGCGCAGCCATAATTAATTCCCGACTCAACCCCAGCAAGATTGCTCGTGATATCCATCACGAGCAGTTCGCCACAGTCATCACACCAGCTTCGTTTTATACTCAGTACTCTACAGAGATGCGTTATTAGTGTGTTTATCTCCGGTAACATGCCCAATCAAAGTCGTCGTCCGCTCAAGCCCAATCCCTTTATTTCTCTGCGCGATCCTAAGACCGGTCAGTGGAAAGTCATCATTCACTTTGTCAGAGAGAGCATTCGCCAAAAAGCATAAAACCAAAAACCATCCACGATAACTGATGGCAGGAGGTGGCAGAATAGGCATATAGCGTGTGCCGGATGCATAACGCCGACGGCGAGGCTACGCCAACGGGTACAGGCGCGTCGCTTGGCCCATTGTCACGTAGAGGCTTCAGCCAGCGTGCTGTACCTCAGCCAAGCGACCAAAGCTATATAGCAAAGTAAAGATGCATTCTTGCTTTGTCTTGGTGAGCATTCCTTACTCACTCGACAGAAGCTTATAGACCAATTTTTAACTGTGCTCTTTCGAACTTTCTATGCCGCAGCTATATCCTCCCATTGAGCCTTACCGCCATGACACCTTGGTGGTTTCCGCTCGCCATACGCTGTATTACGAAGAAGCTGGCTGCCTCACTGGGAAGCCAGTTATTTTTTGCATGGTGGCCCTGGCGGTGGGATTACACCACTCTATCGTCAGTTTTTCGACCCGACTCAATGGCGCATTATTTTATTCGATCAGCGCGGGTGCGGGCGCAGCACTCCCCATGCTGAGCTTGCTGAAAACACCACATGGGATTTAGTCAGCGATATTGAAAAATTGCGAATCGCTATCAACGAGAAGTCACCAGCCCATCTTGCGATTGATCATTGGACCGTCTTTGGCGGTAGCTGGGGGAGTACGCTAGCACTGGCCTATGCTCAAACCTACCCAGAGCGGTGCGATGGCCTCATCCTACGAGGTATTTTCATGCTGCGTTCCAAAGAAATTAGCTGGTTCTATCAATCTGGTGCCAGCTACATTTTTCCTGATGCTTGGGAAGGGTATCTCGCGCCCATTCCGCCTGAAGAACAAGGTGATTTAGTGGCCGCTTACTACAAACGCCTAACCAGCGAAAATCCTGACATCCGTCAGGCGGCTGCTCGAGCCTGGGCGATTTGGGAAGCTAGTACCAGCAAACTCATTCCTGATGATGATCTCGTGGCACGGTTTAGCTGCGATCGCTTTGCCGAATCTTTTGCCCGGATTGAATGTCATTACTTTATCAATGGCGGCTTTTTCGACACTGAAAACCAGCTTCTAGCCAATGTAGAGCGTATCCGTCACATTCCAGCCATCATCGTTCAAGGCCGTTACGATGTTGTCTGTCCGATGACATCAGCTTGGGAGCTTCATCGGGCTTGGCCCGAGTCAGAACTGATTGTGATCGATAATGCGGGGCATTCAGCCACTGAAGCTGGGATCACTAGCGCCTTGGTCGAAGCAACCGATCGGTTCGCCCAAGACTTTCCTGAGTCGTCCTCAACCTTAGATGCTTTTTGAGCTAAGAGTTAACCTTCAAGCTCTCTTGAAAGGATATCTTTGGCCCCAGTCTAGCCTTAGGGTTCAGGTTAGCCTTAGGGTCAAGATGATGAGGTGAAGATGATGGCTGCTCAAAATCCGAACAATTCCGAACAATTCCGAACAATAATGACTTAGCGCTGCCAAAAGCGCCGCTTATGCTCACTGGGAATGGGCAATGCTAAAGACGAGTGAAATTCCTGCTGCACTTTTCGGGTCAATCGCTTAGAAACCTGTCTGACAATTTGATTGAGCAGTTGATCACCAGAGGCTTTCACTAAGTTGTCAGGGAGCACCTGTAAAAACCTAGGAACCTCTACCCAAGTAGACAAGCTTAATTCCCACTCCACATGGGTTGCTTTCTCAATCGATAGCCCTTCTGGCAAGTCTTCGCTGGTGCCCTCACACAGGGTCATGGAAGCATTAAATTCAACGTCATAACCGGCTGGCTCGTAGCCCGGTACAGGAATGGTTTCGATTCGGTAGACGCCCTTTTCCTGCGGCAGTAAATGCAGGCCAATCTTAGGTTCTACTTCGTGATTCAAGCTTTTGAACTTACCCACCGTTAGGCCATAACCATTTTCACCAATGGGCTCTACAGTCATTGGTTGGGCGCAGCGGTGAAACCACTCTTGGTGAGCATCTAGATACTTAGCAACACTGGCTGCATCCGCGTACATCTCCATGTGGCCAATATAGTTGCCTTGGAAGTGCAATGTTTCTTTCGACGAAGATTTCGTGTATGAAGTTTTTTTACCTTCAATCAGACTAGCATTCGCCTTAAGGAATTGGGAGCCTATCTGCGAGGAGGATGGGCCGGATGGATGGAAAGAAGGAGTCTGCATAAGTGCAAGCAAGAATATAAATTAGCTTATTTTCGGAAGGAGAGCACATGCTGTAGCTTTGACAACATTGTCTGGGTATTTAATCCTAAGTATTTATCCGAGCTTTGCGATAACCTTAACTTGATATGTACGTACAAACAAAGCTTGATGAGATACAAAGGATACTTCTAGCTCAAGATAGCTACGGATAGCTGATAACGCCCTTCGTTGTTCTACTGAGATAGGAATCGTTTATTTTTGGAGATTGCAGCAGGATGAAGGCACTGGTAGCAGGCGCAACGGGCCAAACGGGCAAGCAGATTGTCAAGCAACTGTTAGCGCAAGGTATCGCCGTGAAAGCTCTGGTTAGGGATCAGGCAAAAGCTGAGTCTGAATTACCTGAAGGGGTTGAGATTGTGGTGGGCGATGTGCTCCAACCGAGCAGCCTGAGGACAGCTTTAGCCGGATGCCAGGTTTTACTGAGCGCAACGGGTGCGACCCCTAGCTTTGATCCGAGTGGGCCATTTAAGGTTGACTACGAAGGCAGTAAAAATTTGGTTGATGCAGCTAAAGCGGCCAATGTGGAGCAGTTGGTCATGGTTTCTTCTCTGTGTGTCTCCAGGCTTTTCCATCCCCTTAATCTATTTTGGGGGGTGCTGTATTGGAAGCAGCAGGCAGAAAATTATCTGAAAAACAGCGGTGTGCCCTATACGATTGTGCGACCGGGTGGGCTTAAAAATGAAGACAACGACCAAGCGATTGTGATGTCTGCTGCCGATACGTTGTTTGAAGGCAGTATACCGCGGCAAAAAGTTGCCCAAGTATGTGTGGCAGCCTTGACTCAGCCTAGTGCTAAAAACAAGGTCGTTGAAATTATCACCCGTGAAAATACCGCTGCTCAACCATTAGCGAGTCTGTTTGCCAATGTTGGCTAGGGCTGATGTAGCACCAGCATAGCGAGAGACCAGAGCTAGCGTCAGTGGCGCTGGAGATCTTTGCGCGATGCGCTGGAGATCTTTGCGCGACGCGCGGGAGGGTAATGAGGTGAGTGGTGCGAGGCAAACTTATCAGCTAGCTGATAAGTTTGCCGATAAGCTTGCTGATAAACGATGGGCTATTAAAAAAACCAGCCGTAGCTATGCAAGCCCTTGCCGAGCAGGTTGACGCCCAAGTAGCAGATCCAGACCACTACAAACCCTGAAGCTGCCAAGATAGCGGGCTTTCTGCCTTGCCACCCTTTTGTAATGCGGGCATGGAGATAGGCGGCGAATACTAGCCATGTAATCAAAGCCCAAGTCTCTTTCGGATCCCAGCTCCAGTAGGAACCCCAGGCTTCATTGGCCCATACGGCTCCAGCAATGATGCCAATGGTCAGCAGAGGAAAGCCGAGGCCAATAATGCGGTAGCTAATATTATCGAGTGTATCTGCTAGGGTCAGGCGTTGAGGAGAAAGGGGGGTAATGGCGGCTTTTCTAGGAAGTGTTTTGAGGGGGTGGGCAGTCTTGGTGGGTGCTTCTAAAACCACAGTCGCTGTGATGGGGCCAGTGCTAGGGCTGTTGCTGATATCTGAGAGAATGAGGGGGTCGGTTGATGGTGTAGTTGGTGTAGGGTCGGTGTTAGCCCGCTGGAGTGAATATTTGCGATCGCGAAAGCCCCCGGTACCTACAGAGCTACCTTTTAACTCAACGGCTTGGCCTCTGGTGACAATGAGAAAGGCGATCGCAATCAAAGCGCCGACCATCAAAGCCGAGTAGCTCAACAGCATGACACTGACATGCATCATCAGCCAATTTGACTTCAAAGCGGGCACCAATGGTTCAGAAACCTGCATCGTATCTGGCAAGGTGAGAGCGGCAAAAGCACAGATTCCCATGGCAACCGGTGAGGTCACAGCGCCCACCCAACGGCTACCGCTCATCCGTTCGGCCACAAAATGGATAGCCGTGATGCCCCAAGCAATAAAAAACAAAGACTCGTAAAGATTACTCAACGGGAAGTAGCCACCTTCTATCCACCGAGCGGTGAGTAATGCTGCTAGGCAGAGGTTGCCAATGGCCATGCCAGCGCCCCCCATGACCGGTAGTAGCGTTACGTTGGCGAAGGCCAAGCCCCCCCAGTAGGCCAGCATGGTGACAAATAAAACGGCGAAAGCCGCATTATCTAGCCAGCTTTCCAGATTGACAAGGTCTAAAGCAGCAAGATCCATAAGGGGGTGATAAACAGTTGGTAAACGATTTTAAAGCTTTACTCATTTTAGGGAATTACCCTGGCTTTATCTTACCGATAGGGGCGACGCGGCATCATCCAAGTACGTGAATGTTAAAATCCTGCCGACCTTGTTTTACAGCCGTACTTTTTCAAAAGTACTGTCAGGCTCCATAACCTATTAGCGCTAATCTAGTGGTGCTCATTCTAGTAGCACTAACTGAACAATCACCCCACTCGGTTGCTACCTATCGGTTGTTATCTAGTCGTTATCTAAGCTACGGCTCTGACCGTAGATATCGAGTAAACATATCATCTACATCAATTACACTTCAGTGAGAGAATAACCATGGACGCGGCTGCACTCTGGAAACGCTATCAGGACTGGCTTTACTACCATGAGGGTCTAGGGCTTTACGTGGATGTCAGTCGAATGAGCTTTGACGATGCGTTTGTTGACCAGCTTATGCCTCGATTTGAGCAAGCCTTTAAATCTATGGAAGAGTTGGAAGGCGGTGCGATCGCAAACCCCGATGAAAACCGCATGGTCGGTCATTACTGGCTGCGCAACCCTGAGTTGGCCCCTTCTGAAGACCTTAAAAAAGAAATTGTCGAAACCCTCAGTGCTATCAAAGACTTTGCAGCAAAAGGTGCAAAACGCTGACATCACACCACCCGGCGAAAGCCGCTTTACAGATGTGCTCTCTGTCGGCATTGGCGGGTCGGCCCTCGGCCCTCAGTTTGTCTCTAAGGCCCTAGCTCCTGCCCAGCCCAGCACTAACATTCACTTTATCGACAATACCGATCCGGTGGGGATCGATCATACGTTTGCAGAAATTGGCGATCGCCTCAAAAGCACCCTGGTGATTATCATCTCCAAATCTGGCGGTACCCCTGAAACCCGCAATGGCATGGTCGAAAGTAAAGCCGCCTTTGAAAAAGCAGGTTTGGATTTCGCCAAACAAGCAGTGGCCATTACCGGTGATGGCAGTCAGCTCGATCGAGTTGCCAAGTCAGAAGGCTGGCTGGCCACGTTCCCCATGCATGACTGGGTAGGTGGTCGCACCTCTGAGCTATCCGCTGTAGGCCTACTGCCTGCAGCGCTACAAGGTATTGATATCCAGGCAATGTTGGATGGTGCTAAAGAGATGGACGATGCCACTCGCATAGATCAAATTCGCGAGAACCCGGCAGCACTGCTGGCCTTATCTTGGTACTTCGCGGGCAATGGCAAAGGTGAAAAAGATATGGTTGTTTTGCCCTACAAAGACAGCCTTTTGCTCTTCAGCCGTTATCTTCAGCAGCTTGTCATGGAGTCCCTTGGCAAAGAGAAAGATCTCGATGGCAATACGGTTTACCAAGGCCTCGCCGTGTATGGCAACAAAGGCTCTACTGACCAACATGCCTATGTTCAGCAACTGCGTGAGGGTGTGCCTAACTTTTTTGCCACACTGATTGAAGTTCTCCAAGATCGCAGCGGTTCCTCGATTGAGGTTGAGCCTGGGGTCACCTCCGGCGATTATCTGTCAGGCTTATTGCAAGGGACTCGCCGAGCCCTATACGAAAACCACCGTGATTCGATTACGATTACCGTGCCAGCCGTCACGCCCAAAATGGTCGGTGCACTGATTGCTTTGTACGAGCGCGCGGTGAGTCTTTATGCCTTTTTGGTCAATATCAATGCTTACCACCAGCCCGGTGTGGAAGCGGGTAAAAAAGCAGCAGCCGATGTGCTGGCTTTGCAAAATCAAGTCAAGGCCGTCCTCCAGGAAACAGATGAGGCCTTATCCCTAGCTGAAATTGCAGGCAAAATAAAGGCCGCCGATAAAATAGAAAATATTTATAAAATTGTGCGTCACCTCGATGCCAATCGTCGGGGCCTCAAGATTCAAGGCAATCCCAATCAACCCGCTACGCTGAAAGTTATGGCTATCTAGCGATCGCGATTTCAATAGCACCCACGACGGGCGATGCCTTCTAGAATTAAAGTCTGGCAATATCGTCTTTTGGCAAGTTATTGTCTCTGGCAATATCGTCTACTACTGTTTTAGGCAGCTTCACGCTTAAAAGACTTTCATGGCGTTTTCTTCAATTACGCGGGCGTTAGCTCGTACGGCCCTTGCTCAAGAACTGGTCACCAAGCTCAAACAGCAGCAGACCGGCCAAGCACAAACAACTACCGATCGGGGATTACAGCTCGGTGGTTTAGCCCGATTGCCCAAAGGACTAGTGGCTTCAGCACTAGCGCAATGTCAACAGCGGCCCTTGGTCGTGATCGCCGCGACCCTTGAAGAAGCCGGTCGCTGGGCCGCTCAGCTAGAAGCTATGGGCTGGGCTGCTGTATCCTTTTACCCCACTTCCGAATCATCCCCTTACGATGCGTTTGATCAAGAATCAGAACTCACATGGGGACAGCTTCAGGTGCTCTGTGATTTGATTAATGGCAAAGCTGATCATCAAAGCTTGCCACCAGGCTCAAAGCATTTGGGTGCAATGGCCATTGTTGCCAGCGAGCGGGCATTGCAGCCCCATCTCCCGCCGGTCGAAGTATTTCGCCCCTATTGCTTAGAAATTACCCTAGGCATGGTGCTCAATCTCAAGGCGCTGGCGCGTAGTTTGGCCAAGCTAGGCTATGTGAAGGTGGCGACAGTTGAAATGGAGGGCCAGTGGAGTCAGCGCGGTGACATTATAGATGTGTTTCCGGTGGCGGCTGAGTTGCCCGTACGGCTAGAGCTATTTGGCGATGAGCTGGAACGGTTGCGAGAATTTGATCCGGCTAATCAGCGATCGCTCGACAAAATAGAAACGCTCCTACTGACCACTACTGACTATGGCCCCATTATTGCTGAGGTACTGGCAGAAAAAGGGCGTTTAGACGATCTCCTACCGCAGGCGGCGCAAGCAAGCCTGCCAATCGATCACCCCATAGAAGGGGGTATAGAAAGCATAGCAGGCCTAGAAAGCCTAGAAGGCATTCGACGATTTATGGGCTTAGCCTTCAACCAGCCTGCTTCACTCCTCGACTATTTACCTGAGGATACGCTCATTGCCTTGGATGAGCCTACCCAGTGCCATGCCCACGCAGATCGCTGGTTAGAAAATGTCGAGGAGCACTGGTTAGAGGCTCAAACAGCACTGGCCAAACAGTCTGATATTAAGCTGCCTGCCCAGGGGCTGCCAAAGATTCATCGGCCTTTTGCTGAGCTGCTTGAAGACCTTAGCCGTTTTCAGCGCCTTGAGCTTTCAGAGATTGCCGAAGCAGGCATGGGGCTCAATCTCGCTAGCCGTCCATTGCCTGCTATTCCCCATCAGTTTGGCAAGCTAGCCGATATTATCCGAGCAGAGCGCGATCGCAAATTCTACCCCTGGCTCATTTCTGCCCAACCTTCCCGCTCCGTTGCCCTGCTGCAAGAGCACGACTGCCCTGCCCAATTCATTCCCAACCCTAACGACTATCCGGCCATCGATAAGCTGCACCATCAGCGTATTCCGGTGGCCGTCAAATATTCTGGCCTAGCCGAACTCGAAGGCTTTATTCTGCCGACTTTCCGCATCGTTGTCGTCACCGATCGCGAATTTTTTGGCCAGCATAGCCTCGCGACCCCCAGCTATGTCCGCAAGCGCCGCCGTGCCGCCTCCAAACAAGTCGATCCCAACAAGCTCACCCCCAAAGACTATGTCGTACACCGCAACCACGGCATTGGTCAGTTTTTGCGGCTCGACAGTCTGACTGTTGACGGCGAAACCCGCGAATATTTGGTGATTCAGTATGCCGACGGCCTGCTGCGAGTGGCCGTAGACCAAATGGCCTCGCTGTCGCGCTATCGCACCTCGGTAGAGCAGCGACCCCAACTGAATAAAATGACGGGCAAAACTTGGGAGAAAACCAAGGGCAAAGCTCGCAAAGCCATCCAAAAAGTAGCGGTTGATTTGCTGAAGCTCTATGCCAAACGAGCCCAAATGAAGGGCTTTAACTACCCCGAAGACATGCCTTGGCAGCAAGAGCTAGAGGATTCTTTTCCCTATGATCCGACCCCTGATCAACTCAAGGCAACCCAGGATGTAAAGCGGGATATGGAGAGCGATCGGCCCATGGATCGCCTCGTGTGTGGAGATGTCGGCTTCGGCAAAACCGAAGTTGCCCTGCGAGCGATTTTCAAAGCGGTCACCGCAGGCAAACAAGTCGCCCTGCTAGCACCTACGACTATCCTCACCCAGCAGCACTACCACACCTTGAAAGAACGCTTTGCCCCCTATCCTATTCAGCTAGGACTACTGAACCGCTTTCGTACGACCAATGAACGCAAAGACATCCTCAAACGGCTGATTTCTGGCGAACTCGATGTCGTGGTCGGCACCCATCAGTTGCTGGGTAAAACCGTCACTTTCAAAGACTTAGGGCTGCTGGTCGTAGACGAAGAGCAACGCTTTGGCGTGAATCAAAAAGAAAAAATTAAGGCCATGAAGGCACAGGTAGATGTCCTTACCCTCAGTGCCACACCGATTCCGCGCACCCTGTATATGGCCCTTTCTGGCGTGCGAGAAATGAGCCTCATTACCACCCCACCACCGTCTCGGCGTCCGATCAAAACCCATCTATCTCCCTACGATCCGGAAAAAGTACGCGCAGCGATTCGTCAGGAGCTTGATCGAGGCGGACAAATATTTTACGTGGTGCCGCGAGTCGATGGTATTGAAGAGGTTGCTCAACGTATTCGAGAGGCCGTACCTGGCATTAGATTAGCCATAGCCCATGGTCAAATGCCAGAAGGGGAACTAGAAGCCACCATGCTTACCTTTGGCAGTGGTGAGGCTGACTTAATGGTTTGTACGACCATTATCGAATCAGGGTTGGATATCCCTAGGGTGAACACCATCATTATTGAAGATGCGCACAAATTTGGGCTATCACAGCTTTATCAACTGCGTGGGCGGGTTGGCCGTTCTGGTATTCAGGCCCATGCCTGGCTGCTCTTTCCGGCTCAGAACAAACTGTCTGATAAGGCGCGTAAGCGACTCAGAGCGATTCAAGAATTTACCCAACTGGGTTCTGGCTACCAGCTTGCCATGCGCGATATGGAAATTCGCGGCATTGGCAATTTGCTGGGGGCTCAGCAGTCTGGCCAGATGGAAGTTATTGGCTTTGATCTATACATGGACATGCTGGAAGAATCGATTGCTGAAATTCGCGGACAAGCCATCCCTCAAGTGGATGAAACCCAAGTTGATTTGAAGGTCACAGCCTTTATTCCGGCAGACTACATTCCCGATGTGGATCAAAAAATGAGCCTCTATCGGGCGCTGGTTTCCGCTGCTACTAAACGCGAGTTAATAGAAATTGTGGCTGATCTTAACGATCGCTATGGCCCTCTACCCGCTGCGGTCGAACAGCTTGTCAAGGTGCTAGAAATTAAGCAAATTGCCAAACCTTTGGGTTTCTCACGCATCAAGCTAGAGGGCAAGCAAAACGTCATTATGGAAACGCCTATGGAAAAACCAGCTTGGAATTTGTTGGAAGAGAAACTGCAGGGCCATTTGCGATCGCGCTTTATCTACGCCCCCGGCAAAGTCACCATCCGCGGCTTAGGCGTTCTCAAACCCGACAAACAGCTCGAAAACCTGACTGACTGGCTTGGCCAAATGCAGACTGCCTTGACAAATCCGACCTCACAAGGAGCTGTTTGAGCCCGATTGATTGATCCTTAAATTGAGCAGAATTGAGCAGGCAGCGTGCGGAAAAGATGAAATTGCACAGGAATAAAGCTAAGCCTAAAACTCGTCATTCCCGTAGGCGTCCATAGGTGCTTCGTTATCGCGCTTAGAGCCCAGCAAATCTAGCTGTGTAACGCGAATGACAGGACTAGTGCGCAGCGCCCCCGTGCTGCGATCTTGCCAGCTATCGAGCTTGAGTGAACCCGTAATGCCGATCAAGCTGCCCTTACGCACGTAGTTGGCCGCAATCTCTGCGGTTTTACCCCAAATTTCCAGATTAAACCAGTCAGGTTGATCGTTATTGCTCGTCCGTCGATTCACCGCCAAACCGCATTTAGCTAACACATTTCCCGATTCAAAATAGCGGACTTCAGGATCTCTCCCAACGCGTCCTACCAAAGTGACTATATTCACGCTCATAACCATTCGAGTTCCTATATTTCGAGTGCCTGCAACTGCCTCAAACCGCTGTGCAGAAGAGCGCCTTTGAGAGCGTCCCCGTAGCATCTCGTTTTACATCGTCGTCCAGTGCCATTGTCTAGTGAAACCGATAGCTGAGCAAATAGCCCCTTAAAGTTTTTAGCAAAGTTTTTAGCGCTTCTAAGCTTTGCACAGCGCAAAGCTTAGAAGCGCCGATTTTGCCTCGAGCCCCCGCCGATATTTTTTTATCCGCTATTTCAGCCACTTCAAAGTCAATCGCTTCTAGGAAAACCCAAATAACCGCCATATTTTCACTAATAAGCAGCCTGTATCTCTGTACAATTATGGCAACCCAGACATTTCGATAGTACAAATATTCTAACTATTTTTATTTATTACGTATCTCCCTTGAGATGTAAAGTATATTTACTCACTTCCTTGTCTGCTGTTGGCAACCTGGGATTTCATCCTGTTGACAGTTCATTGACAGTTACATTGACAGTTCATTGAATAGACTAGACGGTTCGATGTGAAACGTAATAAAATCCGTTCGACTCGTCAACCCCTTAATTTTTAACCGCTATTACGGACTCTTAGCTTGTGGCATTATTCAACCGTTTATCCCTCTCTCGCGACATGGGTATTGACCTCGGAACAGCGAACACACTGGTCTATGTGTCTGGGCGAGGAATTGTTTGCAAGAACCTTCTGTAGTGGCCATTGAAGAAACGACGGGTGCCCCCTTGGCGGTAGGAGAGGAGGCCAAGCAAATGCTCGGCCGTACGCCTGGAAACATCAGGGCCATTCGTCCGCTAAAAGATGGGGTGATTGCCGATTTTGACATTGCCGAAGTGATGCTTAAGCACTTTATTCGGCGGGTCAATGAAAATAAGGCATTGGTTTCTCCTCGAGTGGTCATTGGTGTCCCGAGCGGTGTTACAGGGGTAGAACGCCGCGCTGTGATGAATGCAGCCTTACAAGCTGGCGCGCGCATGGTGTACCTGATTGATGAACCGGTTGCTGCTGCGATTGGCGCTGGCCTCCCGGTGGATGAGCCGACGGGCAATATGATTGTAGATATTGGTGGGGGTACGACTGAAGTTGCAGTATTGAGTTTGCAGGGCACAGTCCTCAGCGAGTCGGTGCGAGTCGCCGGAGATGAGTTGACCGATGCGATTAAGCAATATATGCGCAAGGTCAATAACTTGGATATTGGCGATCGCACCGCTGAAGAAATCAAAGTGAGAATCAGCTCAGCCTATCCTAACCCTGAAGATGATGAAATTTCCCTTGAGGTACGTGGCGTACACATGCTCTCTGGCTTGCCAAGAACCGTCACAGTCAAGAGCCCAGAAATCCGTGAGAGCATGGCAGAGCCCCTCTCTGTGATTGTCGAAGCCGTCAAGCGAACCCTCGAAAAAACCCCACCCGAGCTAGCCGCTGACATTATTGATCGTGGCATTATGCTTGCAGGTGGCGGCGCTTTACTCAAAGGTTTAGATACCCTTATTTCCCACGAAACAGGTATCGTCGTTCACGTCGCTGCCGATCCGCTCAGTTGCGTCGTCTTAGGCACAGGCCGCGTCCTCGAAAATTTCAGTCAAATGGAACGGGTATTCAGCGCACAATCGCGCGAGTGATTTCGAGTCCATAGTAGTCGAATCTATAGTAGTCGAATCCATAGTAGTCGAGTCCATACAGTCATTGATACCCTGGCCTCATGTTTACCCTAAGACGATGGTGGGATAAAAACGCGCTCAAGGCAGGACTGATCGTATTAGCGATCGGTACA